>CABQOK010000031.1 GCA_902465755.1 uncultured Anaerococcus sp. | reverse complement strand
GAATCTAATAGCTTGATATAGATACACAATAAAAAAGATGATGAGCAGAATAGATCTAGCTATTCTGCAACACCACCTTTTTTTGTAGGCAAAACTCCTTCGTTTTAGTTTGTATAGCCGCTAGGTATTCCTAATCATCATTCGCTAAAAATTTATAACTCGCTTCGCTCAAACAGATAAATTTTCTTAACGCTCACTCTGATTATACATGCTACTCGCATATGAGGAATTAGAACAGTAAGCTTTGCTTTCGCAAAGCGTGTCATATTTTTTTATTTGTACTAAAAAAGGCTTGCCTATTCAAACCTACATCTTTCTTCAATAAGGCTTTCTATATGAAAGCCTACCCCAATACTTAAGAGGAATTCGCGGAGCGAACTTCTTCCTTTTATTGGCCCCTGCCGAGGCCGCCCGCGGGGTTGATTGGAAAAGAGGGCCTGGGTCTCACTCGCCGACGGGCTAACTAAAACCGGATGGGGCATGCGGAAAGCCCCAAGAGGTTGTCTCCCAGAGGTTCGAAGGGTCCAACCCTGCTTAAAGAAATATTCCAATATTCAGACATACTAATATCAACTATTTTTAGTCTCAGATATTTTGAAGAAAAATATCTCCCCTACTTTCTAATATTCCTATAAGTATCCGCAGAAAACAATAGTATCATTGGATATAGTTCCAATCTTCCAAATAACATGGCGAAGGTTAGGGTTAGTTTTGATAGTTTGCTCATTGCCTCAAAGCTTGTTACTGGACCAAAGTCTATTAGTCCTGGACCTACGTTGTTAAAGGTTGTGGCTACTGCTGAGAAGGCTGATTCAAAGTTATCTGTCTCGAGCGTTATTACTAGCATAAATATTATAAACAAGAAGATATAAACCAAAATGTATCTATTGATGGATTCTTCCACTTCCTTGTCTACTCTTTTGCCGTCCATTTTATTTACACTTACCCTAAGTGGATTTAGGGCTTTTCTTATTTGATTTAGGGCTGATTTGAATAATACAACAAATCTAGAAACTTTTATTCCACCTGCAGTTGATCCTGCACATCCACCAACAAACATCAAAAATATCAAGATATGCCTAGAAAAAAGTGGCCAAACCCCATAGTCTAGGGATACGTATCCTGTCGTTGTTATTATCGAGGATACTGTAAATAGTGAAGTCACTCCAGTATAAAACGAGCTATCGTACATACTTCTTATGTTAAAGAATATAAGTAGGGCAGTCGTAGCTACTATGCCCAAGTACCAATAAAGCTCCTCACTCTTGAATGCTTGTCTAGCTGACCTTATCATTGAAAAATAATATATATTAAAGTTGATCCCGAAGGCAAGCATGGCTATAGATAGGACTATCTCAATATATCTTGAATTGTAATATCCAATAGATGCGGCCTTATTGGAAAATCCACCCGTTCCAGCTGTTCCCATAGCGTGAATTATTGCATCAAATAAATTCATTCCTCCAAAAAGGAGAAATATTATTGTAATTATAGTTAGAGCTATATACATTAGATAAAGAACTCTTGCTGTATGGGATAATTTAGGCGTGATCTTGCCAAAGGTTGGCCCTGGGACTTCTGCCTGCATTAGAGAAGATGACTCCTTATTGGCCTTTGGCATTATAGCGAGGGTAAATACCAAAATACCCATCCCTCCTATAAAGTGAGAGAAAGACCTCCAGAAAATAATCGAATTAGGAAGAAGCTCAACATTAGAAGCAACAGAGGCTCCACAAGTGGTAAAACCACTAGCCATCTCAAAAAATGCATCGATAAAGCTTGGATAATTACTTGCTGTTAGATAAAGTGGAATTGATCCTATTATAGAAAATATTATCCAACAAGATGCCGTGATAAACATGGCTTCTTTAGTGAAAATATGGCCCTTAGTTGAACCTGCCCTTGTTAGAAAAGTGCCCAACACAAAGGCTAAAATAATCGGTATTACAAAATTTCTTAAATCTATCAAACTTTCCCTATATATTAGACCTACAAGTAATGGAAAAAGCATTAGCATAGCCAAAACCTGCATAAGTCTTCCTATAGTATGTTTTACAATTGATCCGTTCATATCTACTCCACTATGTCATCTATGGTTTGGAAGCTATGGTTTGTGGTAATAACCAAAACCCTATCTCCTAGAGAAATCATAGAATCTCCGTTTGGTACTTCTATTGCACCATCTCTTTCTTCATGTTTTATACAAGCGATTAAGGTATCCTCCCTGATGTTTAAATCCTTTAGCTTCTTGCCAAAGATTTCCGAATGCTCAATGGCAGAAAACTCTATTACCTCTACCTCATCATCTTCTAGCCTATATAAAGAAGTTATGGAAGATCCACGAGCATTCTCCTTGCTTCTTATAATCCTATTTATAACATCACTGGCAGCTCTTTTTGGAGTGAAGGTAGTATCTATATCTAAAATCCCAGTCATCTTGATAAGCTTGATTCTGTTGACCTTGGAAATTATCTTCTCAATTCCGTATTTCTTGCCAAGTAAGGATATAAGGATATTTTCCTCATCCATTCCTGTAAGACAAACCATAGCATCGAAGTTAGCCACCCTCACTTCTTCGAGTACATCAGGATCAGAGCCATCAGCATTTATTACTATAGCATCAGAGTACTTTTCACTAAAGGCTTCTGCCTTTTCCTTGTCGATCTCGACTAGAGTTACTCCAAAGCCTCTCTCCAAGAGAAGTCCTGTCAGATGATCTGAGATTGACCCTGCTCCAATGATTAGAACATTTTTAATCTCATACCTATCGAGAACCTCCTGCTTGTAGAACCTATCTACTCCTTCCTTCTCACCAATTACGTAGATCTTCTCCCCCTTCTCAAGGACGTAGGATCCGTGAGGTATATAGATTTTGCCATTATTATTTACAATTCCTATAAGGGTGTGATAATTGGCAGAGTAAGCATTAAGATCAGATATCCTAGATCCTGCGAGTGTTGAATCTTCCGATATAACTATCTCCATCATAATAGCCTGATCTCTGAAAAATCCCTCGACATTAAGGGCATGAGAATACTTAAGGGCTCTTTGGATATCCTTAGCTGCAATGGATTCTGGATTGACTATCCTTGTCGCCGATGTAATCTCTTCGATAATCTCCTTCTGCTTCATATATTGTGGATCTCTCAGTCTAATGATAATATTTTTAGCCCCTAGCTTTTTGGCCATGGTTGAAGCTATTAAATTAACATCATCAGATAAGGTAATTGCTATAAACAAATCACAGCTACTCACATTAGCATCGATTAAGACCTCTGGATCCCTACCATCTCCGACAATTCCCATAACATCGTTGGCAGCAAGTAGTCTATCGAGGACGTCCTTATCATGATCTATTACTAAAATATCGTGGCCTTCTTCAGCCAAATCGCTCGTAAGATACGATCCTACTTTACCAGCTCCGAGTATTATAATGTTCATATTACCTCCTAGATTACTTAAGTATAGCACTTATCCATTTAAAATCAACTATAGTCTATATATTCTATAAAATTATTTACTTGATAATTTCAAAAACAACTTTCACTCATATTTTATAACAAGTAGAAAATAATTCAATAAATACCCCCAAGGAGGATTCTAAAAGAAAAAGAAAGTCGCTAATGTACTTCCATCCCAGCTTCGATTTATTATATTAACTAGTTATTACAAAAAATTAAATGTTGACATCTTTGTCAATTTGTTGTAGGATATACTTAGTTAATTTATCACACTAATATGATTGATGAAGGAGTTATTATGAAAAGAGACTATAGACTTCCCTCTTTATTTGAGGCGATTTTACCTATTATTACTATGATATCGTTAATGATTTATGTCTTTGCCTTCGCCAAAAAAGGCGAAGAGACTATTTACGATGCTGCCCACCTTCCTCTTATTTTAGGAATCGTTGTTGCAACGCTTGTCGGACTAATTTGCGGAAGAAGTTTTAGGGAAATGATCGATGGAATGATAGATAGAATCAGCACAACTCTTGATGCGATTTTGATCCTCTTAACTGTAGGACTTTTGATTTCTTCATTTATGATTTCAGGAACTATTCCTGCTCTTATCTATTATGGTTTGACTTTCCTAAGCCCTAGGCTCTTCCTTCCAGTAGGCTGTATCATAACTGCCCTAGTCGGACTTGCTTGTGGCTCTTCATGGACTGCCACAGCTACAATCGGTATTGCTTTTATGACAATTGGCCAAGGGCTAGGCATTAGCCCTGCCATAACAGCAGGCATGGTTATTTCTGGAGCCTATGTCGGAGATAAGTTCTCTCCCTTATCAGATACTACAAATCTTGCTGCTGGTGTAGCAAAGACAGGACTTTTCGACCACGTTACTGCTATGGTTTCTACTACTGGTCCCGTGTTTTTGATAGCACTTATCCTTTACAGCTTCATCTCTTTTAGGATTGATGTTACAAACTATGATCCAAATATTGCAGAAGGAATTAAGGAAGCCCTAGCTAGTAATTTTAACTTAAATCCCCTTGTTCTTTTGCCAATCCTTTTAATAATTCTCGTCTGTGTTTTAAGGATTGAGGGCCTTGCTGGTGTTATGATATCTGTTTTTTTTGGTCTAGTTTTTTCTATGATCTTTCAAAAACAAAGAAGTCTTGCGGAAATTTTCGCTATTCTTCACTATGGCCCAAATATAGAGACAGGCAATGAATTTGTAGATATGGCTCTTTCTAAGGGTGGAATGGATAATCAGATGTGGACAGTAAATCTCATTCTTCTTGCAGTTTCTTTCGGAGGGGCCTTGGAGCGAGCTGGAATAATTGAAAGGATCTTCGCTAAGCTTAAGGAAAAGATTAATTCGGTCGCAGGCCTTGTTTTTCTTACCATGCTTACATCAATCTTCTGTGATGCGACTATGTGCGATCAGTTTTTAGGTATTGGAGTTCCTGCTCCTTTGTATGAAGATAAGTACGATGAGCTTGGTCTTTCCCGTAATATGCTCTCAAGAACACTCGAAGATGCAGGTACCTTGTGGGCGGTAATGTTTCCATGGACAGCCTGTGGAGCCTATCAGATGAAGACTTTGGGAATAAGTCCTATAAGCTTTTTCCCTTTTGCCTTCGTCAATCTCCTTAATCCAATATTTGCCCTTATCACAGCCCTTCTTAAGAGAAATATCTTCTGGGCAGATGGATCTTACACTAATATATTTGGCAAGACAAAGATGAAAAAAATGGCCAAGTCGCCAAAAGAATCCCAAGACTTTGCCCTTAGCCAATTAGAAAAGTTTAGAAAAGAGGGAAAGGTCCCTCAAATAAGTTAAATAGGAATTTCCACACTAAAAGACGAGCTTTCAAACTGGACTTCTAAGTTAGAATGTGTATCTGACTTTGAGGCAGTTGTTTGGCTCGTCTTTTTTATTTATTAAATATCATTTTCTTCTACATAATCAAGATAGTTATCAGATAATCTTGCAAGGATTATTGCTGAGGCAAATGTCCCATAGATTACAGCTAGTAGGGATAAAATACTTAGGATTAAAATAAAGCCCATTCCAGCATCATCTCCGCCCCAAGTCATCATTAGTACAACAATAACAATGGCTATAATTATAGGGATAATTATATATTTTAAATATACCATTATTGTCTTTGCAGCAAGATCCTTACCAATCTTAAATATATTTCCTATCGATTCCTTAAGGCTTTCCTTCCTCTCATTTCCTACAAGCTTATCTGCAAGATAAAAGTTAGCGTAAGTAACAAGAATTGAAAACACCAAGGATACAAGAGCGATTAAAATCACTGTAAGTATCATCCCAATGCTTTTTCCTATTCCATTGGCCACGATATTTTGGAAAAATACTACTCCTCCACCCAGAAGTCCAATAGTCATAGTAAATATGCTAACGATCAATGATAGGATAATATTTATAAGGATAATTCTTCCTGTAATTAGATTTACTTGATTAAGATACTCTCCAACTGATCCCATTCTGTTTCTTATTAGTCCACTAGCTATGGAAAATTGAAACAAAAGAGAAATTAGAGATGTAACAAGTCCTGCAAGAATAGTCAAAACACTTGAGTCCTGACTTATATAGTCAAACAAAGTACTAGTTATAATAGCAACTACAATTCCTATAAATTGAATTATAACTATAGATGATAATTTGTATTCTCTTTCCATAGAGCCTCCTCTTGTATAAATTATATCATTAATGGATACTTATCACAAAAAAATTCTACCATCTAATAAGAAAGCCTAGAAAAGAAATCTTTATCACCTTAAGCTCTTAACCAAATTTGAAATAAATTTAAAGTGAGAATCCTTAGAGTCTCTTGCTATATCGAATAGAACCATCTCGGTATTTACAATAACTGCACCCATTTGCCCTAGGCTTGTTAGGGCAGTTTTCTTAAGATCTTCTGTAAAGGAAGATACAGCATCTTCTACTAGGAAGACTTCAAGTCCCATATCTAGTAGACTTCTTACCGTTTGGTAGATACAAACGTGTCCTTCTGCTCCAACTACAAGGACCTTAGTAATTTCTTCTTTCTCAGTATAAGATACTACTTCTGGAATAGCTGCATCGAAAAGAGTCTTAGCAAATATCTTATCATCTTCGATTAGGTCTAAGAGTCTATCATCACTTCTACCAAGTCCCTTTGGGTATTGCTCTGTCGCAAGATAATTCATACCATATTCCTTAAAGGCCTTAAGGAGGGTAAGGGTGTTTGTTAGAGTCTTTTCTCCATTTTCCATAGTCTTCATTAGCTTTGGTTGCTCGTCTACTACGAGAAGTAGAGTCTTCTCCCTATTTTGATAAATATCTTCTTCCAATGAATTTATATAAAACTTACTATCTAATTTTCTTGACATAAATCCCCCTGTCTATAATCTCTTACTTTCATCATTCTATCAATACTTGCCAAAATCTTCGCCTTATTCTTAGACCATAAAGGATAGGCAATTTTTTCTCTAATCCCATCTCCCGTAAGCCTATTAATAACAACATCAGGGTCAAGTCTTCTAAGCATATCTACTACGATTTCTACATATGAATCCTTATCCATAGTATAGGCTATTTCCTCCTTCTCATAGAAATCCAAAAGCCTAGTTCCCTTCTCAATATAGAGATTGTGAATCTTGACTCCCCAAATATTTCTAGAATTGATATAGGAGATATCCGCCAGATAATCTCCCATGTCCTCGTAAGGAAGTCCTACAATAATATGGACTAATATATTTATTCCCAAATTCTTGAGTTTTAATAAACCCTTATCAAATTCTTCGTGAGTGTATCTCCTATTTATTAAGGAAATCGTCTTATCATTTACACTTTGCATACCAAGCTCCACCACAAGGAAGGTCTTGTGATTAAGCTCATCTAGAAGGTCCAAGACTTCATCATTCAAACAATCAGCCCTGGTAGCTATGAAAAGACCGACTATATCATCTTGAGTGATTGCTCCATAAAAGATCTCCCTCATCTTCTCTACATCACCATAGGTATTGGTGAAATTTTGAAAATAGGCTACATAGGCCTCGTCCCTACCAGGCTTCGCCAAAAGTTTTTTCTGATAGGAAATCTGACGAGGAATGCTCCCCTTCTCTCTAAAGGTCCACTCACCCGATCCTGAGTCCGAGCAGTAAATACAACCCAATGAAGAAAGAGACCCATCCCTATTAGGACAAGTAAATCCACCATCCAAGGGAAGCTTGATCACTTTCTTATGAAATTTTCTCTTAAAGAACGAATCAAGGTCCTTATAACGTTTTTTATTTATTTCCATAAATACATTATAACATCTTTACATCCTAAGGTAAATCTATAGACTTTGACCAATTTCTTCCTTGATAGCTAATAAATAAGTAGATAAGGTAAAAACTTAATTTTAATAAAAAAACTACCAGGCCTCCTATTAAAGTCTGGCTTGGTAGTTTAAATCATTATGTTATTCAGCTATATCTAGCTCTTTGTACTCGTGATCAGTATCTTTAGCTACTGGTTCATAAGTTACATAACCATCGTAGGTATTGATTCCTTTGATTAACTCAGGGAATCTCTCACATGCTCCCTTTAATCCAAGATCTGCTAGGGCCTTGGCGTATCTGGTTGTTGCATTTGATAGGGCGTAGGTTGATGTCATAGCTACTGCACCTGGGATATTTGCTACTGCGTAGTGGATTACACCGTGTTCGATAAATGTTGGGTTGGTGTGGCTAGTTGGTCTTCCCTTTGTTAGGTCAGTTGAACCACCTTGATCTATTGCCACGTCCACTATTACAGATCCTTCCTTCATTTGTTTAACCATATCTTCTTTTATAAGTTGTGGGGCACGAGCACCTGGGATTAGGACTGTAGATATTACAAGATCAGCATTTTTAACTGCTTCTTCGATGTTTAGTGGGTTAGAATATAGGGTTTCAATCTTATCTGGGAATATGTTGTGAAGTTGAGTTAGGGCGTCGATATTTACATCAAGAACTGTAACTCTTGCTCCCATTCCTACTGCTATTCTTGTTGCAGCTGTTCCTACAGTACCTGCACCCACAATTACAACGTTGGCAGGTCTAACTCCTGGTACACCTTGAAGTAGGATTCCACGTCCACCTTTTGGTTTTGTAAGATATTGTGCTCCCTCTTGAACTGCCATTCTACCTGCGATTTCTGACATTGGTCGTAGAAGTGGTAGTTTGTTGTCAAGTTGAACTGTCTCAAAACCAATTCCTGTAACCTTGTTTTCAATAAGAGCATCTGTAAGCTCAGGGTTACTTGCAAGGTGAAGGTAAGTATAGATTATAAGACCTTCTCTAAAGTATTTATATTCTTCCTTTAAAGGTTCCTTAACCTTATAGATGATATCTGCATTTTCCCAAACTTCAGCAGCTGAATCTACTATTTCTGCTCCAGCTTCCTTATAGTCTTCATCACTGATTCCAGATGCAAGTCCTGCACCAGTCTCTATAATAACTTTGTTTCCTGATTTAGTTAATTCTGTACAAGCTCCAGGGATGATTGCAACTCTGGATTCTTGATCTTTTAATTCTTTAGGTATTCCAATAATCAAAATAATTCCTCCTTTTGTATTACCATATAAATATATACCCAAAACAAGCAAAATTAATAATTTATATAGAGTATAATGAACTTATGATTAAACTAATAACAATAGATGTGGACGGAACATTAGTAACTCCACTAAAAAGATTAACAAAAAAGAATAAAGAAGCGATAAAAAAAGCGAAAAAAGCTGGCATACACATTGCCCTAGTTAGCGGCAGACCCTTTGCTAGTATGATCCATCTTATAGAAGAATTGGACCTAGCCCAAAAGGGGCATTTTACAATTTGCCAAAATGGGTCCTACGTCTATGATAATTTCACGAGAAAGCCCATGTTTGGGACCCACCAAAGTCCAAAGGACCTCCTTATAGTAGATAGGATGCTTGAAGGCTTTAAATTAGAATTATCTAGTATGGATAATGAAGGATTTTACACTAGACACAAAAATCCAAACTTTTACACAAAAATGGATGCTAAAATAAACAAGCTTCCTATAAAGACAGTAGCCTACAAAGATCGGCCAGAAGATAAAGACTTCGGGAGATTCCTTATCTTAGGATCTAAAAGTGAGATAAGCCGCTTTATCAAAAATATGCCAAAAGAATTAAAAGAAAACTACTACCCAGTCCAAACAGCACCCTTCCTAATAGAGGTGATGAACAAAAACACTAACAAGGGCTACGCCATAGGTCAAATGACACAAAGATTGGGACTTGACATGAGTGAAGTCATGGCAATAGGAAACGAAAAAAACGACATTCCCATGCTAGAAAAAGCAGGCTTTGCCGTAGCCATGGCTAATGCCGTGGAAGAACTCAAAGTCCACGCTGACTTTATAACAAAATCAAACTTAAACTCTGGTGTGGGTTATGCGATTGAAAAATTACTGGACAATGAGAAGGAGAGATATTTTTAAAAATATCTTTGACTAAAAGTTTTTTATAAAAAGTATTTATGTATTAGAATATATACTGAAGCATGGTTGGACCCTTCGAAGCTCTGGGAGACAACCTCTTGGGGCTTTCCGCATGCCCCATCCGGTTTTAGTTAGCCCGTCGGCGAGTGAGACCCAGGCCCTCTTTTCCAATCAACCCCGCGGGCGGCCTCGGCAGGGGCCAATAAAAGGAAGAAGTTCGCTCCGCGAATTCCTCTTAAGTATTGGGGTAGGCTTTCATATAGAAAGCCTTATTGAAGAAAGATGTAGGTTTGAATAGGCAAGCCTTTTTTAGTACAAATAAAAAAATATGACACGCTTTGCGAAAGCAAAGCTTACTGTTCTAATTCCTCATATGCGAGTAGCATGTATAATCAGAGTGAGCGTTAAGAAAATTTATCTGTTTGAGCGAAGCGAGTTA
>CABQOK010000030.1 GCA_902465755.1 uncultured Anaerococcus sp. | reverse complement strand
ATAAGTTTGTCCTTAACATACCATGATTTAAGATTTTTAATCTCTAATAAATTTCCTCCCATCTAATCACCTCTTAATATAATTATAGCCAATTTATTCTATTCAATTGTAAAGATTGTGTAAATTACCCTTGTTAAGTTACTATAAAATAAATGTATAATAATGAAAAAGAGCTCTAGTGAATTGATTTAATCATATTCTGAGAGCTCTTAGTCTATTTTTATTTTCCAATATATTCTTCTGCTGACTTGGCAGCGTTTCTTCCGAATACTACTATGTCAGTTACAGCATTGCCACCGAGTCTATTTGCCCCGTGAACTCCTCCTGTAACTTCTCCTGCAGCGTATAGGCCTGGGATTGGCGTAGCATTTTAGATTCTTTTGGTGAACTTTCTTCTGTCTTTACTTATTCTTATATCTCTTCTCTAGTCTTTGGACTTTGAGAAGAAGATGATGTTAGGGCAAGCATTAAGCTAAGACTTTTTAATATTTCTTAGCCTTCATTCTACTTCCTTTTAAATATTGGAAAAGCCCCAAAGACTAATCCTTTTATTTTTAGGACTAGCCTTCAGAGCTTGATGTTTCTTAATTATTTTGCAGCTTTGATTGCATCATCTACTGCAGTTTTTAGAGCTTCGCTTGTTACTGTTGCGCCAGATACGTTATCTACGCCTTCAGTACCGTTGTTCTTTTTGATCTCTTCAACTAGAGTTGGAACTGCGTCTGCTCCAATTCCTTCTGTTTCTGTGTGGTCAACTTGGATGTCTTTTATTGTTTCTCCATCCATAGTTACTTTAACTTTGATGTCTCCACCGTAACCTGCTGCTGTAGCTTCACCAACTTTTTCTGTTGTTTCTTCTGTCGCTACGTCAGTAGAAGCATCTTCTTTCTTAGCATCGTTAGCATTGTTTCCACAAGCTGTGAGAGCAAGGGCTAGTGCTGCGATTGCTGCGTATGATTTTATGTTTTTCATATAATTCTCCTTTTATTTTTCCTTTGTCCTCTGATTATACTACACACGTTTTCAATTTGCAAATTCCTAAGCTTTGCTACAAGTTTCTTTAAATTTTAACGATAAATTTATATCATTTTAAAGTTCTATCTTAATTAGCTAAAGAATTATCCTTTTACTAATACTTGATCTATGACTTGTCTGATATTTGCTAGTTGATAGATCTTTAAGTCCTTAAAGTCTTTGATATCGATGGAATTTTTGGCTACGAAAGCTTTCTTGTAGCCTAGCCTTTCAATTTCTTTTAACCTTTGCTTAATCTGAGGAACCTTCTTAAGCTCTCCTGTAAGGCCTACTTCTGCTATGAAGACGCTCTTGTCGGATACTGGATGCTTCATCAAGGATGAGGCGATTGAGACCATTATGGCGAGATTTACCGATGGCTCACTTAGCTTGATGCCTCCTGTTGTTTTGATTATAACATTGTAGTCATAAAGATTTAGGCCTGCTCTTTCTTGAAGAATTGAGATTAAGGTGTTTAGGTCATCTCTTCTTAGGGAGTCTCCTATCCTTTGTGGATAGGGCATGAAGGATTTTGATACTAGAGATTCTATCTCTACTTCTAGGAGTCTTGATCCCTCCTTGGTTACAGAAATAGCAGATCCTTCTATATCTTCGCTTCTTTCTGTGATGAAATACTCACTAGGATTTGCGATTTCATTTAGTCCATCTTCATCCATAGAAAATAGGCCGATTTCTCCAGTTCTGCCGAATCTATTTTTAGTCGAAGTTAGAATTCTAAGGTCATCTTCGCTTTCTCCATCAAGGACTAAGACCGTATCTACCAAGTGCTCCAGGGTCCTAAGACCTGCCATCTCGCCCTTTTTGGTCATATGGCCTATCATTATAACAGCCCTTTTTCTTTCGCTATCCTTCGCTATATCTACCGCCTTGTTGGCGACCTCTATGGTTTGGGTCGGGCTTCCTTGTTTGTTATCAAGTTCTGCCAGGCTAAAGGTTTGGATAGAGTCTAGAAAAACTATATCTGCATCAACATTTTTTATTTCCTTCATTGCAAGGTCCATTGAGTTTGTCGAAAGAATCCAAATATTTTCAGAAAGCTCCGACATAATCCTGTCTGCACGTGACTTGATTTGACTTTCGCTCTCTTCTCCAGAAATATATATCACCTTAAGGCCCTTATCCGCGTAGGACTTTGAAAGTTGAAGGAGGAGGGTAGATTTTCCAGCACCTGGTCTTGCTGTAAGAATCGAAACCGAATCTCTCACAAGACCCCCTCCCACAGCCCTATCAAACTCGCTATAGGTTGATTTTATCCTTTCAGACTCATCTAGGGCGATAGATTTAAGCTTTTTGGCATTTTTATCTTCTACTACTATGTTTTGCTTAGTAGCTTTTTTATCAACAATAACCTCATGCATGCTCCCCCACTTACCGCATTCTGGGCATTGACCAGCCCAAACTCCTTGGGTATGTCCGCAGGAAGCACATTCATAGGCTTTTTTTGCTTTCGCCATTACATCTTCCTTAGAGATTCATTGGCAGAAAAGACTCTTATTGCTTCTGTCGGATCTTTCTTGTATAGGCCTTCATAAATATCTCTAGGACTCTTTCCTTTTTCAAGAATTTCCCTCAAAGGCTTTAGATAATGAGCCTCATCCTCTAGAGATCTTTTCGCCATATCTACAAATTCTAAGGCCCATTTATAGATTTCCTTATCCTTGTAGGTCGCATGAAGGCCGTATCTTTCAGTCCTACTCTTAAGATTTGTAAGCATCCTATAATCCATATCCCCAAAGATTTCATAGAGCATATCAAGATTTTCCTCATCATAGAAGAGTCCCTTGATTAAGGCTAGGGCTGCAAAGTTATATGGATAAGGCACTTCATCTGGCATCCTGATTTCTATATATTTTTTAGCTCTTACATCTGGAAATACAATAGATAGAGCATGGAAAATCATCTCATCGCTTGAGTCTTTATCCATTACTTCCGAAAACTTAAGCCTTCCCTTGTAATGATCTTCACCGTCTTCATGGACGAATATTATGTCTGTGTTTAGGATTTCTTCTGCATATTTTTCATAAGAGAAGTCATCATCAAAGGCAAATGGGTAGACTCCCGTTCTCTGCCTGTCACAATTATCCCAAATCATCTGACGGAGATTTCTCTTATCATAAACTTCTCCTTCAAAGATATAGGCATTATCGAAGATCGAATAGAGGAAAGGAGAAAGGGCGTTTGCCACAAAGTATTTCTTCATAAAATCTTCTTCGTTTGCGTAGTCTATAGCGCACTGAAGGCTTGCCGTTCCCTTCATCATATTGTGGGCGTAGGCTCCCCCATTAATTCTAAAATACTCATACATATAGTCGTATCTCTTCTTTGGGATAATCTTGATATCTTCTATCTTGCTTTTTGGATGATATCCAACACTCGCTAAAACTTGACCCTTCTTTTCAAAAACTGGGACAATCTCTGCCATAGCTCTTTTATAATCCTCGTATAAGTCATCAAGCTTCTTTCGAGATTTAATAGCGATTTCAAATTGACTGGCTGGCTCTACAGAAATATCAAAGCCTTCCTTACTCAAGCCCAAAATCTTTCCATCTTCCTCATGCTTTTCGTAGGAATCTTTAGCAATCTCCTCCATTGATTGAGCTATACCGTCTTCTCCATAATAAGACACAGTTTCAAGGCTATCACCATCAACTACAAAATGCTCTGACTCAAAGCCTATAGCAAAGTCCTTTGGATCTTTCTCTCCACTTTTTATATAATTAACTATTTTTTGTATTTTTTCTTTATAATTCATATTAAACCTTCTCCAATTTAGCTTTCTATCATTATACGCCTCTAGCTACTTTATCCCAAAGACATATAGTTATCTTATGAAATACGCATTTTACAAAAGTAGGATTGGGATTTTTCAAATAGCCTACGATAAAAAAATCGAATCTATAAGATTAGTGAGAAAAGAGAATGATTTATCCGAAAGGACAGCTGCCACTGATAAGGTCTTTGGACAAATCGAAGAATATCTTAAGGGAAGTAGGAAGGAATTTACAATTTATGATCTTCTCGAGCTTAAGGGGACTGACTTTCAAAAAGAAGTAATAAGAGAGCTTAGGAATATTCCCTACGGAGAAAATTCGACTTACATGAAAATAGCAGAAAAGATAAATAGAAAAAAAGCAGTAAGGGCTGTGGCTAATGCAATAGGAAGGAATCCTTTCTTCATAATTTATCCCTGCCATAGGGTCATAAGGTCTGATGGTAAGATTGGAGGCTTTGCCTATGGAGTAGAAGTAAAAAGATTTCTCCTAAAGCTTGAAAGTTAGACAAAGAAAAACCCTCAATCCGAGGGTTCTTACTTAATTCTAGTTTATTCTTTCTGTTGTCTCACCATCAAAGAAATGTAAGGCTTCTGGGTCTAGGGTAAAGTCGTGATCTTCTCCTATAGCATAGTCTAAGTATCCTGGTTGACTTATGGTTAGGCTTGTGCCATCCTTAAGTTTTGTATAAAGGAGTTGCTCCTTACCCAAGGACTCTATTACTTCAATGTTAGCATTGACAGAGTTGTAGTTTCTTTTTTCTGCTATAAATCTTTCAGATCTTATTCCAAGATGAACTACTTTTCCTTCGTAAGCTTTGATTTTATCAAGATCTTCATCACTAGGTCTTACCTTGATTTCTCCTGAGTCATTTACGAAAAGACCGTCCTTGATCTTTCCCTTTATTATATTCATGGTAGGAGATCCTATAAATCCTGCTACGAAGAGGTTGTTTGGTTTTTGATAGAACTCATTTGGAGCTCCAACTTGTTGGATAACTCCCTTATCTAGGAGAACTATCTTTGTAGCCATAGTCATAGCCTCAGTTTGGTCGTGAGTTACGTAGATACTTGTAGTATCTAATTGATTGTGGATTCTTACAATCTCTACTCTCATGTGCTCACGTAACTTGGCATCAAGGTTAGATAATGGCTCATCCATTAGGAAGACTTCTGGGTTTCTTGCTATAGCTCTTCCTAGAGCCACCCTTTGTCTTTGACCTCCTGATATGTCAGATGGTCTTGAGTAAAGATAGTCTTCTAGCTGGAGAATCTTTGCCACATCTTGTATTCTTTGATCGATTACTTCTTTTCTTTCCTTTTTCATATTTAATGAAAAAGCCATATTATCGTAAACAGTCATGTGTGGATAGAGGGCATATGATTGGAAAACCATAGCAATGTCCCTATCCTTTGGCTCGACTGTGTTCATGATCTTGTCGTTAAAACGTAGGGTTCCTTCTGTAATTGAGTTAAGTCCTGCAATCATCCTAAGAAGGGTTGACTTACCGCAACCAGATGGTCCTAGTATTACACAAAAATCATTGTCATCTATCTCTAGATTTATATTTCTAATCGTGAAGTTCTCACGACCTTCGTATTTCTTTCCTATATTATCTAAAATTACTTTCATTTTTAACTCCTATCCCTTAACTGCACCTGATGAAAGTCCGCTTACTAATTCATCTTGTAATACTAAGAACAATAGCATTACAGGAACAGCTGACAAGAATCCTCCCGCAGCAAAGGCTGGCTGATTCATATTTCTAACATCTGATATTAGTGTAAATAGTCCTGTCGCAAGTGTGTAGTCTCCTGGATTTGTCAGTAATATTTTTGGCATCATATAATCTAAGAATGGTCCAATAAAACATTGGAGAGCAATTATCGCAAGCATTGGACGGGCAAGAGGCATGATTATAAGCCTGTAAACTTGCATGTTTGAACATCCGTCAATTTTTGCAGCCTCGTCAAGCTCTGGAGAGATTGTATCGAGATAACCCTTTAGGATAAAGGTATTTGATGCGATTGCCCCACCTGAATATATGAGTATTAGCATGGCCGGTCTTGAAAATACTGGAATGATTCCACTTACTATGGAGTGGATCGCATAGTAGGCAGTAATACCTGCGAAGGCCGGGATTATTTGAACTAACATTATCGTTATAAGACTTGCTTTTTTCCCCTTAAATCTAAATCTTGAGTAGGCATAACCTGTAAAAGATACGAAGATTAGGGTAAGCAAGGTTGTAGCAACTGCTATCTTTAGGGTGTTTAATACCCATTTTAAAAACTGGGTTTCCTTAAACAAATATCTGAAGTTATCAAGGGAGAAGACGTAGTCTCCTGACATTGATATATATTGACCTTGGTTTCCATTAAAGGATGATATAACCATTATTGCCAATGGAACTAAGATGAAAGCTGCCCAGATTAACAAAATAATATAGGTAATTGTTAGTAGGGTCTTTCCGCCAGCAGATAAGGGTTGAAGATCTGATAGATATAAATCACTATTTTTCTTTTTCTTAAACATATTAATACTCCTTAAAAGCTGAAGAGTTCTTATATCCAAAGTATGAAATAACTATTAGGATTATGGATATAAATACTGTTATCGCAGCACCTATAGCTTGGTATTGACTCTCCATCGTTAGCTTGTAGATATAGGAGATCAAAATATCTGAAGATCCCGCAAGGTTACCATAAACTTCTGGGTTGAATGGTCCACCTTGGTTGTACAAGTAAATGATTGAGAAGTTGTTAAAGTTAAAGGTGTATTGGTTAATAAGCATTGGAGCTATTTGGAAAAGAACTAAAGGAATTGTAATCTTAAAGGTTCTTTGGATTCCTGTCGCTCCGTCAATACTTGCTGCTTCATATAAATCTTTTGGTATAGCCTGGAGCACTCCTGTTGTTAGTAAGAAGATATAAGAATGTCCTAGCCATCCTTGAAGCAAGATTAGGGTAGCTCTGGTCTGGAAGGTGTTATTTTTAATATCCAAACTTATGTTAAACAAGGAGTTTAGTGCATTCGCTATTACCCCGCCACGACTTGTCATTATTGAAAAGAACATGATTGTGATAAAGGCAGGTATAGCCCAAGGAAGTAGATAAACTGTTCTAAAGAACTTCTTTCCCTTAACCCTCTCATTATTTACTAGAAGAGCAAATATAAAGCCTAGGACTATTGCAAGTGTTGATGCAAGTAAGGTCCATACCACAGTCCATCCGAAGATATGCCAGAAGGCTTGTCCTGCTATACCTTGGCCCTTAGCTATGGTCAAGTAGTTGTTTAGGCCAACCCAAGTGAATTTGTTTTGATTTTGTGGGTCCATGTTAGTAAAGGAAATCATTATAGCTGTAAGTATTGGAACTATTACTATAAATACAATCACTATTAGGGCTGGTGCTGTAATTAAGAATGGGAATCCGTCAGTCCTTAACATCTTCTTAGTCTCAAAGAAGTTGTTAGGTCTGATACCCTTCATTTCATTTTTCTCAGTTGTCCTAACATCCTTAAAGGATAGGATGTAGATTAGGGCAGCAATTGCTACAAAAACTATAGATAAGATACCTTCAATCATAAATAGTATTGATCTATCTAGTCTCTTTCCGCCTTGGGCAAGAGAGATAAGTCCTGCTATACCCTCACCTTGGTAGTTTCCAAAACCTAGGGCGTAAGGTATTGCTATTAGATAGATAAATAAAGTGCCTAGCAAAAATAATAAGCCCTTTTGCCATTGGCCGTTTAGGATTTGACCAAGACCTGGGATTGGGAAGGTAAGTATTGATCTGTAAGCAGAAGTCTTTTCCACCTCTACTGGAGTTCTCCTCCTAGCTTCAGCCTCATCTGCCTCGAGAATTTTCATCTCCTTCTTGTAGTCTTTGTCTATCTTGTATTTGATTGATTCAATTTCTTCCTTAAGAGAAACTTCTGGATTTCTGTAATTAAGTCTCTTATTCTGGTCTTTAAACTTTTGTTTTAGTTGTTCTTTCTCGCTCTTGAAGGCCTTTTTGGAAATTCTGCCCTTACTAAAAGAATCCTCTAAGCTTTTATTATCTGATTCGAATTTTTCTTTAAGAACAATTCTATCTTCTTCTATTAGCTTTTTGGCGCTTTCTACTTCTTCGCTAGTCAATTTCTCTAGCCTATTGCTAGCTCTTTCTAGCTGACTTTTTAGTAGCAAATCATGTTCTATAATCTTTGGTATTTGCTCATATTCTAACTTACATAACTTATAATCAAGCTCGCTATCATAGGATAGGTCCTTGTTTTCTTCATAAAAATCTAGACAGAAATTTGCCATAAACTTTCTATAATACAAGTCCCTTAAGTATTTCTGGTCGAGTTTGTAATTTGGATCTTTTTTGGCAGCTTCATCAGCCTTAGCCAAAAGTTCTTTCTTTTCTTCTTCGTATTTTTTTAGCTTTTGATTATAAGGATGGTTTTTGGCGTCTACTTTACTTCCGCCATTTTCTTCTGCCTTAATAGAGTCTATTATATACTCGTTCTTTCTAGGACGAATCTCACCAATATCATCTATAAGGTTTCTTTCGTATGTCATCGCCTACACCCTTTCTTCCCTTCCTATAATAAATAATAAAATAAAATTTAAAATAATGACTATATAATAAAATATAGATCCGATTCTAAATTGTAAAATCAACTGAACGATTTCTATTAGGGTCATCCCTCCAAAAAACAATTTATAGGAGAAATTGACTCCGAATTTTTTTACTGTAAAAAATGTATAAAGGGAAATTACTACAGGACTTAGGACTCTGATAAATAAATTAAAAACAACAGAATTAATATATTCATCAAAACCAAGACCTGGATTGTTTTTGAGAATTTCTCTATAAACTTCGACATCCTTAGCCATCATTAGGGCTTCTATGGAAGAAGCTAGGATAATAAGGGCTGATACTATCAAAATCTTTAATATAAAACTCTCTCTTTTTTTCTGTAATTCTAAACTATTCATAATAGTGAAAGAAAGGCCTAGGCCAGAGAAACTAGATATAGTTATAAATCTAATATTGGTAAATTAGAAATATATCCTATATCTAGAATCTTTAGGCTGATTTTGGCCTTTCCCTTAACCTATTAACTATTTGCTAAAGTTTGCCATCATTGAGTCGAATGAAGCCTTTAATTGGTTGTAAGCTTCTTCTTCGCTCGCTGGTTTAACTGAGTTCCAAGAAAGAATTGCATTCTTGTAAGTATCCCAAACGTCTCCCCATTCCTTAAATAATGGTCTTGCTGGAGCAGTTTCATAAGATTTGATTGTAGCTTCGATGATTGCCTTATCAGAATCTGGTAAGTCTGATGATTGGTAATCTTCGTTCTTTACATTTTCAAGAATCTTTCCTGTAGACTTGTATAAATCTATTGCAAATTCAGGATTTACAACTTGTTTAATCATTTCGTTAGCTATTGCTTTCTTGTTAGCGTCTTCTTCGATTCTAGCATTGATTGCAAGTCCCCAACCACCTTGCCAGTGATTTAGAGGCTTTCCAGCTATAGTAATGTTGTCAATTGGATAAACTTCGAGGTTTCCTTCACCTGCTTGTTCAGAAATTGGAGCAGCATCCCATGCACCACCAATTCTAGCAACTCCACCTTTGCCTTCTTTGAAGGTATCGTCTATATATCCCCAACCTGCATCTGGGTCAAATAATTGTGTGCCTGCATCGTTGTGTTTCTTCCAATATTCAAACAAAGCTTTGATTGTAGCTTGTTTTTCTGGCTCAAGGTCTTTCCAGTCTTTTGTTAAGTCTGAGAATAGATTTTCTTCCTCATCTTTACCTAGAAGCTCGATATTTGATGAGTTTGTTGCAGCAACTCCGTACCAAGCATCGAATATTGGAAGAAGAACTGTTGACTCATCAGCTACGTCATTAAGCTCGATTGGTTTAGAGAGGTCAACTCCCTTTTCTTCAGCATTTTTCTTATTTACATAAGTAATTAGAGTTTCGATATTGTATGGGAAAGCAAAGTATTCGCCATCGATATTGAAATTGCCGCCAATTCCAGCATCAAAATCATCCCAGCCACCTATTTCATCAGCAAGAGTTTTAGAGTCGATTGCACCAAGAATGTCATTGTTTACAAGTCCAACAAGTCTGTCTGCTGGAATTGCAAAAAGGTCAGCAACATCTTCGTTGTTGGCATCTGTTTGATCAAGGATATCCAAGTGGTCGAAAGCTCCAACTTCTTTAAGTTCGATTTCTGCATTAGGATATTTTTCCTTAACTCTCTCAGCAGCTTTCTCGTAATGATCCATCCATTCTTTTTCAACTTGAACGGAAATCTTGCCTGAAACATCACCTGGGTCACTAGGAGCTTCTTCATCTTTGTCCGCTCCCTTACCACCACATGCAGCAAGTACTACTGATAGCGATAAAGCCATCAACATCTTTAATTTGTTTTTCATAAAATCCTCCCTTGTTTTCACCTTTCGTGAAAACGTTATTTGATTCTGTATATACATTATACATTAGTTTGAAAATAAATGGAAGCGGTCGGAGATTTTCTTTTCAAGACATTGTTAATTTTTATACAGTTTTCGAGTATTGAATTTCTAGCTTTTGGCAGAAATAAATTTAGATATTTCTAATAAATTTAGATATCAGATTTATA
>CABQOK010000029.1 GCA_902465755.1 uncultured Anaerococcus sp. | reverse complement strand
AGCGCACGCCTGATAAGCGTGAGGTCGGTAGTTCGAGTCTACTCAGGTCCACCACTTTAAAATTAAGTAAGACTTTAACGAAAGTTATTGTGGGCCTCTAGCTCAGTCGGTTAGAGCGCACGAAAACTCGCTTCTTCGAAGCTTTTCACACTATCGTGCTATGTTTTCGGGGTAAATACCCGAAATCAACGGGTATTTACCTGGCACATAACCTTCGGTTTTTATAAATGTATTACTTAAGAAAATTATATTGTGGGCCTCTAGCTCAGTCGGTTAGAGCGCCCGGCTCATAACCGGTAGGTCCAGGGTTCGAGTCCCTGGAGGCCCACCAAACATCTCAACTATGAGGTGTTTTTTTTTACCCACAACCGGTTATGAGCATGCTCATAACTGTTCTCTGGGCTAATTTCATTCGCCTCAGAGATTTTAAATGCTATCGCATTTAAAACCCTACAAGGGACAGATTCACAGGGTTCGAGTCCCTGAAGGTCCACCAATTAACCTACAAGAATGTTGAGAAACCAACGTTATTTTTTTATTTATGGGTTACGTGTGGGCAACTGTCATTTTATCTTAGAAAATTCCTTTCAAATATAGTCGTCTAAGTCATACTAGTCATTATATTTAATCTAGAGGAATGTTTTATTTATTTCATTCTGATTTATTCTTTATAAAGAATATAGTTTAAGTAGATACATATCTAGTATAGTGTTTTTATAGAGGAGGAGTTTATGGATAAAAAACTTAGCGAAGAGTATGAGATTGTTTGTGAGATGATTAATTTGTACCATAGGAAGAATGATAGTTTTTCTGATGCTGAGATTAGTGATCTTAGGGCTTATATTAGAAGGAAGCTTTCTTCTTGTATTCATGGTTCTAGTAAGCCATTTTGTTCTTACTGTAAGATTCACTGCTATGAACCTACGATGAGAGAGAAGATTCGTGAGATTATGAAGTTTTCTGGTCCTCGCTTTATTTTTTATAGACCGGGCAAATCTATAAAGCATCTATTACATAAATCTAGCCTTATAAGAAAACTTGCAAGTAAAAAGTCCTACAGAAAATAATTTTCTAAGTAGGACTTTTTCTTTACTCAATATCTAAGTCTATTGGTTCATCTATCGTTTCTGAGACATATTTGCCGTCTTTTTTTCTTTGTTTGACACATTCTGTAAGTAGGTATTCTATCTGCCCATTTATTGATCTAAAATCATCCTCTGCCCATTGGGCAATTTGCTTGTAGAGTTTTTCCGATACCCTTAGGGGTATTTGTTTTTTGGCCATTAATACAAGCTTCCTGTATTGACTATTGGGCTTGCTTCATGGTTGCCACAAAGAACAACTAGGAGGTTTGATACCATAGCAGCTTTTCTTTCTTCGTCTAGGTCGACTACTCCATTTTCTTCAAGTTTGGCAAGAGCCATCTCTACCATGCCCACTGCTCCATCTACTAGCATGGCTCTAGCGTCGATTAGGGCTGATGCTTGTTGTCTTTGAAGCATTGCTGCGGCGATTTCAGATGAATAAGATAGGTGGGTGATCCTTGCTTCTATTATCTCAAGACCTGCAAATTCTACTCTTTTTTGAATTTCTTCCTTGATTCTTCTAGCTACTATTTCACTAGAACCTCTAAGAGATCCATCATCTGGCTCTCCATCGCCTGTTGTGTCGATTTGATAATGAGGATTTACATCGTAAGGATATTGGCGAACAATATTTCTTAGGGCTGTATCTGTCTGTAGGGATAGATATTCCTTGTAATTGTCTACATTAAATACTGCCTTGGCAGTGTCCTTTACCTTCCACATTACTGCTATACCAATCTCTACAGGGTTTCCTAAATAATCGTTGATTTTTTGTTTGCTGTTATTTAGGGTCATTACCTTTAGGGAAATTTTCTTATTGCTTGATTGGTAGGAATTAGACTTATCAAAAATCTTTATGCCATCACTTACATCTCCAGATTGGCCTAGCTTGGTGTTGGCAGCAGGATTTACTGCTGAAACGAAAGGGTTCACATAATAGAAGCCCTCGCCCTTTATGGTTCCGATATATTTACCAAAGAGTGTTAGGACTAATGATTCTTGAGGTTTTAGAAGCTTAAGACCCAAAAGCATAATCCAACCTAAGGCTGCAAAGACTATTCCTATTACTAGAAATACTATATTTAGGCTTGTGTAATTACCACTATCGATAATATTTCCATTTACTGCAATCGTTAAAATTGCTCCTGCCAGGAGAATAAAGTAGACCAAAAGCATTAGGAGACCATTCTTCTTTGCCTTAAGGATCTTTTCTTCGACATTATCAGAGTTTTCGAGTTTCTTTTCTAACTTGTCCATATTTTACTCCTTATATATTTGATATCATAATGATATCACTTTCATTTCATTTGGTCAATAGGCTTGGATAGATTTTACATAAGCTTTGGGGTAAGTATATACTAGGAGGAGATATGAAATATTTATATAAAAGTATCATAGCTAAAAACAATGACCTAATCAGGGGAGTCCTCAATACTCCTGATGATTTTTGTGAAAATAAAAAATACCCAGCAATAATATTCTTCCATGGTCTTATGGATGATAGAAATGGGATTAATTATATGTCTATCCAGCATGCTAAATATCTCACTGCGGCGGGCTTTCTAGTTTATAGATTTGACTTTAGGGGATGCGGAGAAAGCGAGGGAAGCTTTTTCGATTTAACCTTCACTAGACAGATAGAAGACGCCCAGATTATCTATGACTTTGTAGAAAAAGAAAAATTTGTAGATAAGGATAAGATATTTATCAGGGCCCACTCCATGGGAGGGGCTGTCGCCATAAAGCTAGCCCAGCTTAAGGACCCTAAGGGCCTTATCCTCTATGCACCAGGAAGCAATTATTCCTTGGAGAATTCAAATCTTATAAGGTCCTTAGATGATTTATCCAAAAGTCAGCTACTTGGGGAAAAGGACCTGGGTGGTCTTAGACTATCAGCTAAGATTGTAGAAGATAGTAGGAAATATAATTTCCTAAAAATGGCGGAAGATTATAGGGGCAAGGTCCTTATGATTAGGGGAGAGAAGGATCCAGTAATAGAAAAAGAATCCATGATCCTCCTAGAAGAGAAGTTCACGGATTGTAAATATATAGAAATAGAAAATGTCGGTCATAACTTCACTAGCTATGAGAAAAGACTTGAGGTATTTGCCTTAACTAATGACTTTATTAGAGAAAATATTTAGGATTTCTTCTCTATTGTGACTACATAAGGGGAGATGTCTTTCTTGTTTGGGTAGAATAGTTTGAGAATGGCAAAGTCCTTTGGGTCAAGTTCTTCTAGGAAATGATCGAGCCTATCTGCTTCAATCTTTCCTTGGGCATGGCCTGGATAGATGGTTATAAGTACCCTGCCTTTTTTTCTCAAAAGACTTAGGACCTTCTCTAAACTTTCTATAGTAGAATCAGCTCTAGTAGTGATAGTCTTATCAGAATTTGGTAGATAGCCTAAATTGTAGACGGCTAAGTCAATTTTTTCTTTGATATACTTATCAATATTGGCATGACTGTCCAAAATAAAGGTAAAATTATCCCTAGGGCCAAGAAGCTTTAAGGTATTTTCCCTTGCTGCCTTTTGAATATCAAAGGCAATCAGCTTTTTTGCTCCCAATATATCAAGGATAAAGGCTGAATCATTCCCATTACCTGCCGTCATATCCACAGCAAGGTCCATATCTTTCTTTCTAATAAGAATTTCCTTAACAAGATCTGTTACTCTTTCAATCATAATTGCTCCTTAGAACAAGAAAGCTTAGCCTTTGTATTTTTAAATTTATGTAAGATGAAATTATAAGTATCAGGATCAGTTTTTTTAGAAATATCGAGGGCTTCCTTAATATAATCCTCGTAAGGAAGCTTATCATCCATTAGGATAATAGCTTTTGTATAAAGCATTACAGCCGACTTAGGATTCTTCGAATTATAAGCTAGGGCCATATTAATATATTCTAGAGCTTTCTTGTTATCTTCCAATACGTAATAGATATTACTAATATTATGGTACAAAATTGCCCTGGAATTTTCATCTAAGACTTCGCTATCTTCTATAAACTTACAAATTCTTAGCCTTTCTTGTTGATCATCTAAACACATGGCATAGTTCATCAATATCCTATAATCTATATTATCATAATAATTATTATTTAGATCGTTGAAATCAAACTTTCCACCTGCATTTAGTGCCTCAATAATCAAATTCTTTCTAAGAGCAGGATTATTTTTGATTTCCATACTCCTAAAAAACATAATTAACTTGCTAGCCTTAATCTTCACAACATCTCTAGAAGTTCTTTCTTTTATTCTTATAAGTTCATTAATCTCACGTGATTGATCTTTCCCCTCATACCTATCTTTGCTATTTAAGGAAGAAATGATGTTTTCGATGCTTGAGCTATCCTCATACATTATCTCAAAATACTTTTCAATCAAATCGACAGACAAAACGGAAGAAAGTCTATCCAAGTTATCCAAATCAAAGTTAGCCTTGGCATTTTCCATATTAGAAATAGTTTTAATATTAATAAAACTAAGCTCAGCCAATCTCTCTTGACTTAAATTTCTCTTATTTCTAATATCCTTTAAGAATTTCCCAAAAATATATTTTCTATCATTCATATACATCACCTAAATTAATATTTTATCATATATTTATATATTATTCTATAGACAATTTGTCATAGAGTTTTCTATAATACTTTGGTAAAATAAAAGATAACAAAGTTAAAAATCTTGTAGGAATGAATATCTTATTAAGTTTTATTCAAAAATTATTTATAAGGTTAAGAAAGAGGTGGGTTGATGAAAAAGTATATTCTCAGATATAAGAAGAATCTGATTTTGTCGGTTATTTTTGGTGTAATTGAAGTTTATTTTATCTACTTATATTGCACAGTTAGTACTAAAATAATAGATGTTGTTTTGGGGAATATCGAGGGAAGTGCTAGTAAGATTGTTACCCTTTCGATTTTGTATGTTTTTATTGCATGTATATCATATTATATATCCCAGAGAAACGGCAAGCTCTTTACCCAATACATAAGTAGCGACCTAAGGCATGATTATTTGGAGGGAATAATTAATACTAAGTCATCTAGCTTTTTTGGGAAAAATAAGGGAGAATACATCGCCCAAGTAGATCAGAATGTCGATCAGTTAAGGTTAAATTATTTGATGACTTTACCTTCTGCAATAATTGGTATAGGACAAGCTATAGTATACATAGTAGGCCTCTACAAGATTCATCCTTATATTCTATTAGCTACCATATTTTTTGTTATTTTTCCTGGAGGAGTTTCTAAAGTTTTCTCTAAAAGAATTTCAGATTTGCAAATTTTAAGGTCTGAGAATTATTCATCTTACATTGATAGATTGAATGAATTTCTAGATGGATATTTTGTAATTAAGGAATCGAAGAACAAAGAATACTTTTTAAAGAAATTCGATATAGATGATAATAAGTTATTGAAATCTTTGACCCATCTAAATGTTTCCATTAGTATGTTTGGTCAAACTCTTTTTAGTATTAATATTTTATCGTCTTTGTTAGTTACATATATCTGTAGTATTATGGTGAAAAATCAATACTTACAATTATCAGATCTCTTAGCTTCTCTAAAGTTAGTTTCGATTTCTACAGCGACTTTAGCAGATTCTTTCGGATATTTGGTTAATATTTTATCTACAAAGAAAATAAAGGAGATGGTAATTAGTGAAATTCCTGATATAGAAGAGAGCAAGAAAGAAGGAAAGGCTCCACAACTAGATCTTAAGCTAAACAATCTATCATTCGCCTACGGAGATATCAAGGTCTTTGATAAGATGGATTTGGATATAGAAAAAGCTAAGTCCTATGCCATAATCGGAAATTCCGGATCTGGTAAGTCTACTCTTGCAAAGATTCTTATGAAGGTAAATGAAGACTATGGGGGAGAGATTTCCTTTGCTAATGGCAATTTCAAGGAATTTTCTGAAGAAGACTTATATGATAATATCTACTATATTCCACAAAATCCTATAGTATTTGAAGATACCTTCATAAACAATATCGCTATGGGCGATGATGGGATTGATAAAGATAGGATCGAAGGAATTATCGATAGGGTAGGATTAAGTCGAGTTTATCATGAGAAGAAGGATGGATTAATCAAAAATGGAAGTCTATCTGGTGGAGAGAAGAAGAAGCTAGAGCTTGCTAGGGCCCTATACAAGGGAAGTGATTTACTAATCTTTGATGAGCCAACAAGCGGACTTGATCCGAAAAGCGCTAAGTCAATCGAAGGCTTAATAGAAAGCCTAGATAGGCTAACAAGAATAGTAATCACCCACAACCAAGATCCAGCCTATCTTCAAAGCTTTGACCATGTAATAAATATTGAAGATTACAAAAGTTAGTGAATTTAGAAATTAATTCTCCTGCCTGTGAAATTCTTCCTACTTATCTTGTGATAGATTGGGATTTTCCTAGAAGAAACTAGGAATGGCAGGAGATGATTTATTAATACGCCCTATAATATGAATTTATCTAGATAGTAGGCTATGCCGTCCTCGTCATTTGTGAGGGTTACGTAGTCTGCTATTTCTTTTATCTTACTTACGGCATTACCCATGGCAACTCCTACTCCAGCGGCCTCTATCATAGATTCGTCATTCATCTCATCACCAAAGGCAATGATGTCCTTTTGGTCTATGTTAAAAATCTCTGCGATTTCTAGAAGGCTATTTCCCTTAGAAAGTCCCCTAGGCATAACTTCGTAATAAAATCTTGCTGATTTGACTTGCTCTGTGACATCTCCAAAAGCCTCCTTAATCCTACTAGTTGGCTCATCTATAAGGTCAGGGTCTGCTGCAAAGAGGATTTTGTTTACTGGAAAGTCGATTGTTTGGTCGAGATCTTCTACTTCTTTAGCATTCATCATGAGAGTTCTTGCCTCACCTTCTGTGTAAGGGCCAACCTTTGGGCTAAAAATAGTATCCATATAAGGCACCATGGTCTCAAGAGGAAAGTCTTTGGCAAATTTTATCATCTCTAC
This sequence comes from uncultured Anaerococcus sp., assembly GCA_902465755.1. GTDB lineage: Bacteria > Bacillota > Clostridia > Tissierellales > Peptoniphilaceae > Anaerococcus. The sequence goes on along the minus strand of CABQOK010000029.1, from coordinate 3,533 downwards.
TGCAAGGTCATGGTCCATTTCGTGGTTGGCGAGGACCTTTCCTGTAGCAAAGTCTGTGATGGCTCCTCCATTAAAGCTTGAAATAAGACCGCCGTATTTATCAAAGTCCAAGGCTTCTGCAAGATTTCTAGCTCCAGCAGTTGGTCTTCCTGTAACTATTACTACCTTGTGGCCAGCTTTCATGGCAGAAATCAAGGCCTCCCTTGTCTTTTCTGTGATGACTCTCTTGCTATTTACAAGAGTTCCATCAACGTCTACTCCGATTAGTTTCATTATTTCTCCTTAAGTATATTCTTTTCTATATAATAGGCTATCCCATCCTCGTCGTTTGAAAGAGTGATGAAGTCTGCCTCTTTTTTTAATATTTCGCTTGCGTTAGCCATTGCGATTCCAGTCCCTGCCATTTGTATCATTTCCATATCGTTAATCTCATCCCCAAAGGCTAGGGTGTCCTTGGATTCGATCGAGAAGAAGTCTGCAATTTCTAGGATGCTCCTGCCCTTATTGATATCAAGGGGCATGCAGTCGAGAAATTGGGGCATGGAGTGGATTGGGTTTACTCGGTTTTCAAATTTTTCCTTAAACTTCTCTATATTTTTATTTATGATTGAAGGCTCTGCTGAGAAAAGAACTTTATTGAGGGGGAAGTCTATTTCTTCTTCTAAATTTTCTATGATTCTGTAAGACATTTTGTTTTTCTTTGCCAGAAATTCTAGGCTGTGGGCCCTTTTATTTTCTGCTAAGATTTCTCCCTTATGATAGATTATATAGTCAAAGCCGAGCTTCTTTCCAAAATCTATCATCTCTCTTACTAGAGTATGGTCTAGGGTGTGATTTATGATTGTCTTCTTAGCCTTCATATCATAGACATGGGCTCCATTAGAGGAAGAGACAAGTCCTCCGAACTTATCAAAATCAAGGTCTCTTGCCAGAAAGTCTGCCGCATAAAAGTCCCTGCCCGTGATGATTGCGACCTTATGGCCGATTTTACTTGCCTTAATAAGACTAGCTTTCGTTCTAGCAGTAAGTTCGTTTTTACTATTTAGAAGAGTGCCGTCTATATCGACTCCGATTAATTTCAATTCTTCCTCCCTATCAATAGAAAAAGGGCTGCTACAATTGCAACAGTCCCCTTATTATTAAGCTTCAATCTTTAGTAAATCTTCTCCATGGTTGATTTGACCGAGTTTTAGGCTTGTTATTGTCTTATCATCTGTATTTGTTACGATAACTGGTGATTGGATTTCCTTACCGTTAGCTTTGATTTCTTCGATGTTGAATTCGATTAGAAGATCTCCACGTTTTACATTAGCATTATTTTCTGCTTTGATATCGAATGGTTTTCCTTCAAGCTCAACTGTATCAAGTCCTATGTGGATTAGTAGGTCTGTACCATTATCTGATGTGATTCCAACAGCGTGTCCTGTCTCAGCAAGCATTGAGATCTTGCCATCAACTGGAGCATAAACTTTTCCTTCACTTGGAACAATGATTACTCCTTTGCCTACGATTTCTTGGGCAAACACTGGGTCGCTACATTCCTTGATGTCCTTAACTTCTCCTGTAAGTGGAGCAAGAATTATCTCATCTGATCTAACTTCTCTTACTTCTTCTACAGTTTCGTTTTTCTTACTATCACCAGAAAAAGCACCCTTGATTTTATCTAAAAATGACATAGTACCTCCTTGTTTTCATGTTTATATCATCTTTCTTATTATTAATATACTAATATTTTGTAAAAAATCATTTTACGTAACATATGTTACAGATTATATATATACTGGTGGTTTATAATAGAGACAGTTAAGTTAAGAAAAAGAAAAAAGGAGTTTATTTATGTTTTGTTTTCAATGTCAAGAAACTTTCAAGAATGAAGGATGTAAGGTCCAAGGCGTATGTGGAAAGAAGGAAGATACAGCAAACATGCAAGACCTTCTAGTCTATGTAACAAAGGGACTTGCTGAAGTAATAAATAAAAAGGGAGAAGTAGAAGAAAGATTTTACGATAGATTATCTAACAATCTTTTCGTAACTATCACCAATGCAAACTTCGACACTGAGGCTATCCTTGCTATAGTAAAGGAAACTATAGCTATGAAAGATGAGCTTCTAGGAGAAGTATCTAAGGAAGGTCTTTCTGACTTTGCCCTATACTCATCAGACGATGATGACGAGCTTTCTAGAAAAGCAATCGAAGTTGGTGTTTTAAATATAATGAATGAAGACGAAAGATCTCTTACAGAGCTTGTAATATACGGACTTAAGGGAATGGCTGCCTACAACCACCATGCCAATGTCCTAGGCTTTAGAGATGAGGAAGTAGATAAATTTATCGCAAAGGCCCTTGAAGAGACTACAAAAGGATATACAGATATCACTAAGTTAATTGACCTTGTGATGGAGACAGGAAGCCACGGTGTTAAGGCTATGGCCCTACTTGATAAGGCTAATACACAAACTTACGGCAATCCAGAAATCACAGAAGTAGACTATTCTGCAGGAGATAAGCCAGGAATCCTAATCTCAGGTCATGACCTTCACGATATGAAGATGCTTCTAGATCAAGCAAAGGATAGCGGAGTAGAAATCTACACCCACTCTGAGATGCTTCCAGCAAACTACTATCCAGAATTCAAAAAATATGATAACTTCCACGGAAACTACGGAAACAGCTGGTGGAGCCAAAACGAAGAATTCGAGAAATTCAATGGCCCAATCCTTATGACAACCAACTGTATCGTTCCAATGAAGAAAAATAACACCTACCAAGATAGGATGTTTACAACAGGAAATGCAGGCTATCCAGGATGTAAACATATAGAAGCAGACGAAAATGGCAACAAGGACTTTACTGAAATTATCGAGATGGCCAAAAAATGTAAAGCTCCAACTAATCTCGAAGATACAAAAGTTGTAGGAGGTTTCGCCCACAATCAAGTAATAGCCCTTGCTGATAAGGTAGTTAGCGAAGTCAAAGAAGGAAATATCAAGAAATTCGTAGTAATGGCAGGTTGTGACGGAAGACACAAGGAAAGATCTTACTACACAGACTTTGCTAAGGCCCTACCAGAAGATTATGTAATCCTTACTGCAGGTTGTGCAAAATATAGATACAACAAGTTAGGCCTTGGAGATATCAACGGAATTCCAAGAGTTCTAGATGCAGGTCAATGTAACGACTCATACTCACTCGTTCAAATTGCTCTAGCCTTAAAGGATGACATAAACGAGTTACCAATCGAATACAATATAGCTTGGTATGAACAAAAGGCTGTAATAGTCCTTTTAGCCCTCCTAAGTCTAGGAGTAAAAAATATCCACCTAGGACCAACACTTCCAGCCTTCCTATCACCAACAGTTGTAGACTTCTTGGTAGAAAACTTTAATATAGCAGGAAACACAACAGTAGAAGAAGATATGCCACTTTTTACTAAATAAATATTTTGAGATGGGCTGTTGCAAAATTATGAATAATCATCGTACCATCGTTAGAAGGTTCTCTTAGGAAATTTTCAGTGGTGCCTGCCGGCTGA
>CABQOK010000028.1 GCA_902465755.1 uncultured Anaerococcus sp. | reverse complement strand
TCTCTTACCCCCTCCGAGGATGACAAAGGCAACCGCAAGGGCGAAGAATCCCCCTATAATCTTTGGACTTACTTGAGGATTATAAATCCCGTAAGATTGAAATGAAGATTGGAGATTGAAGCTTGCAAGCATATTAAAGCCAACAGCATAGCAAACTATAAGAGCGACAGAGAAAACTACTCCGAGTTTTCTGCTCTTTAGACCTTCTTCTATGTAGTAAGATGGACCACCGTAGGAGCTGTGTTTTCCTTTTTTCTTATAAATTTGGGCAAGGGTCGACTCAGCAAAGGCACTAGCTGAACCTATTATGGCCACAATCCACATCCAAAATACAGCTCCATAGCCTCCTAGACATATGGCAGAAGATACTCCAACTATATTTCCAGTTCCCACTCTTGATGCTGTGGATATCATCAAGGCTTGAAAGCTTGATACATCTGATTCATCCTTTGGTTTTTCCTTGATTACTTTGAATGCTTCCTTTAAAAGGCTTACTTGGATAAAGCCTGTTCTTACTGTAAAGTATAGGCCTACAGCAATAAGTAAGACTACAAGGATCGGGAAATACAAGACAGTATTGATTTTTCCTATAATAATATTCAAATTTTCCATTATTCTTCTCCTTATTTAATTTCAAATTAAGCTATACTTAGTAAACGACTTTAATAAGATAACATAATGATAGATTATACCGTTGTTAAATAAATTTTTAAATATCATAACTTATTTTTATTTCTTTATGAAAATCACCAAAAATTATTGTACTGTTTATTCTTTATGATGGAAATACTTGGGGTTATAGATATTAGGCTTTTGCTAAATATATTTTTAAAAATTCATATATATATATACTTATCTAAAAATCATATAAAAATTTTGACTTTCTGGGATTTAATTGTTCAATAATAAAATGCTAATATAATCTATAGAGAAATTTATTTGAAAGAGAGGCGAATTATGAATCAGAAATTAGACCTTACCAGAGGCCCTATCTGGCAAACCTTGGTTAAGCTTTCAATTCCCCTAGCCCTAACAGCCTTTATACAAATTGCCTACGGTTTTGTAGATATGATTTGGATATCAAGGCTAGGAACCGATGCTGTTGCAGGTGTGGGTATTGCTGGATTTGTCTTTTGGATAGCTAACTCCCTTGCCCTTATACCAAAGGTAGGCACAGGAGTTTTTGCATCCCAATCCTACGGCCATGGTAGCGAAAAGGAGACTGTAAGGGTAATAAATAATGGAATAATCCAAGCGGTGATTTTAGGTTTTTGCTTTACTATTTTTGTCTTAATTATTAGGAACGTATTTATAGAAGCCTATAGCTTGGGAGATGGGGCGGAACTTGCTGCAAAGAGATATCTTTTTATAGTAGCCTGTGGGATGATTTTCTTTTTTATAAATCCAATGTTTTCCCAAGCCTTCACAGCCCTAGGAGATTCTATAAGCCCCTTTAAGATAAATGCAGTAGGTCTTTTTGCAAATATGATACTAGACCCGGTTTTGATCTTTGGCTTTGGACCTATACCAGCCTTAGGCATAAGAGGAGCTGCTATAGCGACTATTTTTAGTCAGTTTTTGGTTAGCTTATGTTTCTTATTTCTTATCATAAAGCAGGATGATGTAATCAAGAAAGCCATATCAAGGATTGATTACAGAATGAATTGGCAGAAGGAAATATTTAAGCTAGGTCTTCCGGCCGGAGTATTGAGTGGATTCCATGCTTCGATATCTATGATACTAAATAGATTTATGGCAAGTTTTGGCCCAGTTCCAGTTGCGGTAGCCTCAATCGGAGCTCAGCTTGAGTCGATTTCCTGGAATACAACGGAGGGAATCCAAGTAGGAATCCAGGCTCTTGTTGGACAAAACTATGGGGCGAAGAAGATTGATAGAGTAATAGATATAATAAAGGTAAGCTTTAAGCTTGTGGCAAGCATTGGACTTATAGCAAGTCTTGTCTTATTTTTCTTTAGATATAATCTATTTAGTCTCTTCACCCCAGGAGATAGCAAGGCCATAAGCTTAGGATCCGATTATCTATTGATTCTTTCCCTAAGCCAGCTTATGATAGCAATTGAGATTGGTCTTGCTGGTGCCTTCAATGGGCTTTCAGATACCAAGACTCCAGCAATAATAGGGCTTGTGATGAATACATCGAGAATCCCAATATCTTTAATCCTCATACCATTTTTGGGAGTTCATGGAGTATGGATTTCCATGAGCCTAAGCTCAAACTTTAAGGGAATCCTCTCTATAATTTTCCTAGCTAGGAAGGTTAAGAAATTAAAAAATGGACACTATAAAGAGCCAGGACTTTAAATAAACTGGCTCTTTTTGTTGAATATTAGAAATTTTCGATTTCAAATTCAGAAACATTATTTACATAGGAATCAGCTTCTTTTTTGATATAGTCCCATTCCTTTTCATTCCAAGGAAAGTCCTTTATGCCGACTGTCTTGATTCCAGAATTTTTGGCAGCCATTATGGCGTAGAGAGCGTCGTCGAAAAGGATTAGCTTTTCTGGGGACTTTCCGTGTTTTTTGATCGAATATTCCCAGAAGTCTTTTTCCGACTTATTATATCCTGTCGTATCTGGCGTTGCCAAAAAGTCGAAGAGATCAAACACTCCAATTCTCTTTAGGGCTTTTTCTAGATATTTGTAGTCGGTAGAAGATGCTATAGAAAGTGTGTAAGATTTTTCTTTTAGGTCTCTTAGAAAATCTACTGCACCATCTTTAGGCAAGAGGTCATTTGCGTAGGCATTTTCTATAGTTTTTTCAAAATAATCAATAACTTCATCCTTAGTCATATCCCTTGCTATATTTTTCGATAGAAAATCACACATATCATAGAAGGGAAGGGCTTCTATATGGCCCTTTTTCTCTTTTGGGAGTTTATTTAAGTCATAGCCGTATTTTTCAAAGATATCTTCGAGCGGCTTTATCCACATATGCATGGAATCTAGAATCGTTCCGTCAATATCAAATATTAGTCCGTACATTTGTATCCTTTCGTCTATCTTTGAGCGTGTCTGTAGCCTTTGCTTATGGCTTCATCTTCTGAGTAAAACCAGGTTATATTTTCTATAGAAATCTTATTATAGTCCCTCTGTTTTGGGGTGTGATAGACCCCTGTAAGTCTATTGCCCTTTACTGGACCGTAAGTATTATCTCCTAGATAATTTTTATTTCTACTTGTAAGGGCAATCGTACTTTGATTTTCAATTGGCCTATCTCCAGCTGGGTATGGGAAATTATCCTTAGAACTTTGCCCAGAATTAGAATTACCAGTAGATTCAGATGACTTTTCGTCCTTTTCTTCTCCAGAAATTTCATCTTCAATAGAATCTGTTGCTTTTTCTAAATCGCCTTCTTTTGTATCTTTTCCTTCTGGACTATTATCATCATTTAAAAGTCCGATAGCTTCATCTAGGTCATAGTCCTCGTAGTAGACAATAGGCAAGTCTTTAGGGCTATTATCTGCAAGACTGGTGCCCATAAATCCCATAAATCCCAGGGATAAGAAAAGAGCGAGCAAGTTTTTCTTTTTCATAAATTTCCTCCTTGATATTATATATCCATTATACCATATGGAAGGCTTTGCCTCTTAGATAGAATTACTATATAATTAGCTATAAGGAGATATTATGAATACTTTATTAGAACTTTATTTGACATTTTTTAAGTTGGGACTTTTCACATTCGGTGGAGGCTACGCCATGCTTCCTCTTTTGGAAAGAGAAGTAGTTGATAAGAAGGGCTGGGCAAGCCATGAGGAAATCTTAGATTATTATGCAATCGGACAATCCACTCCAGGAATTATTGCGATTAACACCTCGACCTTTTGTGGTTACAAGGTAGGCGGGAATATCGGAGGTATTGTAGCAAACCTTGGCTTTATTAGTCCATCAATAATAATCATTTCTATCATAGCGAAGTTTTTACAAAGCTTCAGTCATCTAGCCATAATCCAACATGCCTTTGCTGGAATAAGGGTTGCGGTTTGTGCTTTGGTTTTTTATTCTGTTCTTAAGATGATAAAAAAGGATGCCAATACAGGACTTAAATTTATGGTGTTTATTTTGACCTTTATAGCCATAGGATTTTTGTCTATTTCGCCAATTGTAGTCGTGATTACGGTTGGAGTTTTTGGAATTCTTTTAGGAAGGGGAAAGAATAATGCTTAGATTGATGTGGGAATTTTTTAAGATTGGACTTTTTGCAGTTGGAGGAGGGATGGCAACTATTCCCTTTCTTTATGAAATAGGGGAGAAGTTTGGCTACTTTTCTAATGAAGAGCTTCTAGACATGATAGCTGTTTCTGAATCAACGCCTGGAGCGATTGGAATCAATATGTCCACCTACGCAGGAATTAATGCCCAGGGTTATCTTGGAGGAGTTTTAGCTACGATTTCACTAGTAACAGGGCCTGTGATAATTATTCTACTTATAGCAAGAGCCATGGATAAGTTCAAAAATTCTAAAATTGTAAAGGATGCCTTCGTAACCCTTAGACCTGCTACAGCAGGCCTAATACTTGGAGCAATGAGTTCGGTATTATTTGTAACTTTATTTAAATTAGAAGCCTTTAGGCAAAGTGGAAATATAATAAATATAGTAAGGCCAATCCCCTTAGCGATATTTGCGGTATTTTTAGGCCTATTATTAAAATTTAAGAAACTAAATCCTATTGTTGTAATCATAATAGGAGCTCTACTGGGAATTTTCTTAAAACTCTAAGTGAATCTGGGTATAAGTAGAAGGTAAGAGAAAGGATAAGAAAATGTTAGTTTATATAGCAGGAAGTGGCGCTATGGGATCAACCATAGGCTATCATATAGAAAAAAACACAGACAGCCAAGTTATCTTACTAGATTACTGGCAAGATCATATAGATAAAATTAATGAAAATGGTCTAATGGTCTCTGGTAAAGTCGAAGATAAGATAAAAATAAAGGCTATGAGGCCGGAAGAGGCGAAAGAAGAAGCAGACCTAATAGTAGTAATGACCAAATCAATGGCCTTAGAAGCTATGATGGAAGCTATTAAGGGAATTATTGGAGATAAGACTCAAATTCTTTGTCTCCTAAACGGTATGGGTCATGAGAAAATATTAGAAAAATTCGTTGATAAAAAGCAAATCAATATGGGAGTTACCATATGGGCTGCTGGCCTTACAGGTCCTGGAGAAATAGAAATTACAGGCAAAGGTACAATAGATGTCCAAAATATAGGAGACGATGAGGAAAATGGTAGAAAGATCGCCGACTTATTGGATAAGGCAGGTCTTGGTGCCAAATACGATAAGGATGTAATGTTTGCCATCTGGAGAAAGGTTATGGTAAATGGAACAATGAACTCCATGACCTCCCTTATGGAATGCACTATTGGAGAATTCTTCGATTCATCTACTTCCAAGGATATTATAAGTGAACTAGTAAGGGAGTTTACAGAAGTGGGTCGTGCTGAAGGAATCAAATTAGATTATGAAGAAATGATATCTTATATCTATAAAACAGCAGAAGAGGCCAGAGACCATCATCCTTCAATGTATCAAGACCTCATAGAAAGAAATAGAAAAACAGAAATCGACTTTATAAATGGGGCAGTAGTAGATAAAGGCAAAACTCACAATATAGCTACTCCATATAACAAGATAGTAACCCAACTAATCCACGCCAAGGAAGACATTAGAGGGGCCAAATAAGTATAGAATTAAGAAGTCCGTGAGGGCTTCTTTTTATTTAGGAGACATTATCGGTATAGTAATGATTGAACTATTCCTAGGATAAGGAGAGAAGATGGACTATATTTATAAATTTGATACGGATTATGGTTTTGAAAAAAGCGATATAAAAAGTTTTTATGATGTAATAGAAGATGATGATTTTTATTTAATGTATTTGGGCAAGGATAGTTTTATAGATTTTGCGAAGACCTATAAGCTTGATAATGCTATTATTGATTTGTTAGTTTCAGATATTTCTACTAAGACTTATATGGCGGTTGAAGATAACTATACCTTTGCCATCCTTGAAATGCTCGATATCAAGGGAAATCTCGATACATCAGATCTAGTTGGTTTTTACATAGAAAATAATAGGCTTATAATCGTGGATCTCTACGACAGGGATGCTTCTACTTCAGTTGCCTTTAGGAGAATGCTTAATAAAAAGTTAGCTGCGAGATCTCCAGGAAGGCTCCTTAAATTTTTCATAGCGGCCCTTATCAGCAACCATACTAGGGTTTTTGAAGATATTAAAAATCAAACTGCAGCTGTCGAAGATAGGATTATAAAAAATAAAAAGCTTACAAGTAGTATAGATATCATCACAGACAATAGGCACAAGGCCCTAAATCTATACACTTCTTATGAGAGGCTTATCGATACCTTGGAGCTTCTTACGGAAAATGAGAATGATATATTTGATGAAGATGATATCAAGCACCTTAAATCAATAGCCTTTAGGGTGGAAAGATATTCGTCAAATATCACTTATCTCAATGATTATATCAACAATGTCAAGGATTCCTATACATCTAAGATGGATCTTTCGATGAACAATACTATGAAGGTACTTACTGTAATTACTGCAATTTTTACACCGATCACAATTATCACAGGATGGTATGGGATGAACTTTGATAATATGCCGGAGCTTGAATGGAACTTTGGTTATATCTATGTCATAATCCTATCCCTAACTAGCATTATTTTGGGCTTTGTTATTTTTAGAAGGCTTGATAAGTAAAATAAAAGCGGAAGAGACTTCGATTAAGTTTTCATTCCGCTTTTACTATTATTCGACTACATTAACTTCAAGCATCCTTGGAGCATCTACTGGTAGACTAAAGTCGGATTCCCAGTAGCCGTCATCAGGGCCGAAGCTAATTGTTATATTTTGGTCTTGGTAGATATCCATATCAGTAGGTAGACTTATCATGTCGCTAGTATTAGTGTGATAACCATCTCCATCTCCTGTAAGAAGGGTAATATCAACAGCTTCGTCTGCGAAAAGGACTACATAAACTTCTCCCATATCTGGAAGAAGTTCAGGATTTATGTCTTGATATTCGATCATTTCGTCATGATTAAATACTCTTACAACTCCTTAAACTACAGTTTGATTAGAGTTTACTTTGTCTTGACTTGGGTTTTCTATATATTCTTCTTTTATCTTGCTATCCTCATCATTTTTATCTAAATAAATATTTTGGCTTGGCATACTACACAAAGCTCTAATACTAGAAGAACATAATATGAGATGTTTATAAATTAATTGACTGAAACTTGACTAATATGCCTTATAATATAAGAAAGAAATCAATAGGTGGGTGGTTAAATGAAAATTCTAATTATAGAAGATAACAAGAGTTTAGTATCGACTTTAAAAGATGTACTTGAAAATAGTGGTTATGAAGTAGACTACTTTACGGCTTTGGAAGAAATTGATGATTATATAATCCTTAATTCATATGATTTGATAATATTAGATCTTATGCTTGGCAAATATAGTGGTTATGATTTTTTAAAAAATGTAAGAGCTGATATAAAAACACCGATAATAATACTTACAGCAAAAAATACTAAGGAAGATATTATAAAAGGGTTTGGATTAGGAGCAGATGATTATATAACGAAACCTTTTGATATTGATATACTGTTAGCCAGAGTGAAGGCAAGAATAGGCAGATTAGATCAAAAAATTTATTACAAAAATACAAAATTTGATTTTGATAGATTTATTATATCTAAAAAAAGCGATTCGGTACAAATAACATCAACAGAAGCTTGCATTTTAAAGTTCTTGTATGAGAACAAAGGTATATTTTTGACTAAAGAAAAAATATTAATAAACACTCTTTGCTCTTTTGATGCTAGTGAAAGGGTTGTTGTATCACATATTTACAATATAAGAAAAAAATTATTAGAGTTAGATGCGGACGATCCTATTGAAAATAAGTGGAAGGTTGGCTACAGATGGAAAGAAGATTAAAAGAGTTTATAATATCTGAGTTAATGGATAGTATAGTAAAATTTTCATTAGCATTTTTTATAAGTCGGATAGGGTTAAAACTGCTACTAGAATTTGAGAGAAGTCAAAAATTTATACTTACGAGTTTAAAATCTCAAACAGATATTATGGTTGGCTTGTCTCTTATCTACCTAGTATATTTTGCCTATGTCTTTTACAAAAATATAGATTCATATATTTTTGATGAAGTAGATAAATTAATTTATTCTATAAATGAAAATTCTTACAAAGAAGAATATAAAACGTACGAATTTAAGAAAATATCAGATGCCTTGAATAATAAAACCCATGAGATAATAAAAAAAGATAAGGACCTCGTTAAAGGAATTTCCTATATAAGCCATGATATGAAAACACCACTAACAGTGATAAATACTAATGTATCCTTGATTAAAAAATCAAATGAGAAGATTTCTGATAAAAATCTCATTAGAATGGACAGAATTTTTGAAGAAAGCGAAAAAATATCTACATATATAGATAAAATTATGAAAATTGCAAGAAGTCAATTAGAAGAAAATAAGATTAAAAAAATCAAGCTAGGCGATATAGTAAAATCACTGGAGAAAAACATTATTATTTATTCTGATATGTTAGAAGAAGAAATAGAAATTTCAAAACAAATTGAAAACAATGAAAAAGTGATATACGCAAATACTTCAAATATAAATGAGTGTCTAATTCACCTTCTAAATAACGCCTACGAGCATAGGAATGCTAAGATAAAAGTAGAGATCAAAGCTAATGATAGGTTAGAGATTTCTGTTATAGATGATGGAAGTGGTTTTGATGAAGATATTATTGGTGAAAGTACAGACTTGTTTGTGACAAGCAATGTAGCAAGAACTTCAGGTAAAGGATATGGAATAGGTTTATATTATGTAAAAACTTACCTTGAAAAAATTTCAGGAGAGTTAGAATTTATAAATAAAGACCATGGCGCAACAGTAAGAATGATTATCCCAATGGAGGATTCCAATGATTAATGTATTCTATATCTTAACTGTTATATTTATAATCCATGGAATTTTTAATATATCTTCTGGTAAGATGAATTTTTACAATTGGTATGAAGCTTTTATACTAATAATCTTAGATAAATTTATTATATTAGGAATTCCATCTTATAGCAGACTATTAATTTTGTTGTATTTTCTATTTCTAACTATATTATCAAATAGAAAACTTAATTTACTAAAAATTGACTTTGATTTGCTAAAATAAGAAAAACTAAGGAGGACATTATGAGAAAACAGAGCTTAACAGAAATATTACTTTATCTAATAACAGGACTGATTCCTCTTATAGGATATTATTTTTTGATGACGGAATATTTTAAAGTCAGTCCGTTTGAAGGATATTACTTGATAATAACAATTTATTTGATTATTTGCTACTTATTGTATCCTATAGCAGGAATGAAATTAAGCAAATTTACATCTGATAAAAAGTTAGCTCAGTTTATTCCAGCTAAGACTCAGCTCTTATTTGCTTTTATTTTTGCTCCATTTATAGTGATTTTTAATAGAAAGAAATGACGTTAATATTCTTACTCTTAAATAAAATTTACTAAAAATTGATTAGTTAAGTATACAATGAAAATGTAAAATCCATATTACAATTTTAATTACTTAAGAGAGGATAGTATAACGAAAAAATTAATGTCATTTCTATTAGCGTTATTTATTACGCTAGGAAGTATTGTACCCACTGTAGCAATGGCTTCAGGGATAGATGAGAATGATAATAGTTCAGAAGTTTATGAGTTAGCTTCAGAATTAAAATTTTACTTTGAAGATGTTGGATACTTAGATAAAGATGGAAATTATTATATATCAAATAGCTCATTATTAGAAGACAGAGCTAATCAAGGCGATGAAAATGCAAAATTCCTACTTGATTTGTATTTTGAACGACAAAATAGAAGTGCTAAAGATTTTGCTGTATGTATAGCAAAAGACTATTTGGGTGTATATATAGATCTATTAAATGGTGATGGATGGAATGCATTTGTTGGATACGTTAACGGAGAATTGTGGGAAGAAGCAGCTAAGATTATTTTAAGTATAGTTGGAAAATCAGTATCTAAAGCAAATGTTGTGGCTACAGCTGGACAGTTAGCTTGGGCTGCCTATAATTGTAGAGGTGAATGGTAATATAGGATAAACAAAAAATATATTTAAAGTTGTAATATGGTAAATAGCTAGAAATGTAGATTTCTAGCTATTTTTATATGTCCATTTAAGTGAGTTGAGTGGGCTAGAGAGAGTGAATCTAAAAAAGTGATGAGGAGAATAGTTACTCTATTCTGCTCATCACCTTATGGGTTTATTTATTATTTTCTTCTAACAACTTTTGAAATCTCACCTAGGACAAGTGGGATTAGGGAAAGTATTAGAACTGGTATCCATTCCCAGCTTAGAGACACTACTTCGAAAAGGTCTCTTAGGACTGGTATATACATTACCACTAGTAAGAGGGCAAATGATAGGATGGTTGCCTTGATTAGTTGTGGGTTTGAGGCAAATCCTAACTCCTTTAAGGTGAACTTCTCTGATCTTACTGAGAAGGCCCTTAGAAGCTCACTTGTGATAAGTGTTGCAAATACCATTGTGTGTG
>CABQOK010000027.1 GCA_902465755.1 uncultured Anaerococcus sp. | reverse complement strand
TACTTGCTTTTATCACTGTATCTTTTACTTTATCCCAATAAGGAACTTTATATCCTAATAGTTTTTTATTAGTTACAGGATGGTATTCATATTTGTTATTACTTTTATCAATTGCCAAACTTACGACTTTTCCACTATCAATATCCATTGTCATAGCTAGACCATGTTGGTGGAAATTATCTGTAGATTTTTCTCCATTTCCCATTCTCAGTATAGCGTCCATTATATGTACTTCATCTTTATCTCTTATAGTTACAACCCTTATGGTATTAACTGATGATGGATTAAATTCTGCTAGACTTTCATCTTGAACTATAGCTTCTTCTAAGATAAATGATTTTCCTTTTATCTGATTAAAAAAATCTTTAGCATTTTTTATATCTTTCGATCTATATTTGATAATTCCATTTCCACCACTTCCAATATTTTGTTTTAAGAAAAATGAATCTTGGTTTGAAATAAATTCACTTACTTTATCATGATTAGCTTTATCTACATCAAGCCAATCTCTGTTTAAAAATTCATTGAATCTATTATTAAATTTTAATTTATCATCAAATGAATCTATTTTTGTAGATCCATTACATTTTAACAATATTTTTTTCCATTTCCTTCCTACTATAAATTTATTTCTTTCTGAATAATTTTTTTTATAGAAGTTATATTGAAAATAATCATTTATTCCTGCGCCTAGAACTATCACGCTAATCCAAAAATCGAAAAATATTTTTACACTTTCTAACTTACTTGTTTTACCTATAAATAATTCTTTCAAAAGTTTATACTTATTTATATGATTTATAATATAAGCTTTTATACCTTTTTCATTATTATATCCTGTTAGCCTTATTTTTTCTTTACTATCCAAAACTAATCTCCAAGCTTAAATTTCTAAAATCTCACCATGTTGCCCTGACTTATCATATACAAATTTTGCTAATAAAACGTCTTCATAAGCCATACCAACTGAATTAAAATATATTAATTTATCTTTTTCATCTCTTCCATCTTTTTCTTCTAGTATAATTTCTGATAATTCTGCATATATATCTTCATCTTTCAATATTCCACCTTGATACATTTTACTAATGGTTTGACTTCCTCTGTGCTTAACAGCATCCCATTCATCACAAACAATTTTATCGGCCTTTAGTGCAACGTCATATTCATCTTCAAAACCACCAACATGAACATAAAAATTAGCTTTATCTAACCATTTTGCTTTTAAAACTGCTTCTTGACTAGAAATTGCTGTGACTACTATGTCTGAACCTTTAATAGCTTTTTCGAAATTATTATCACAAACTACAAACTTTACATCTTTATATTTGTCTGAAAACTCTTTTGCAAATCTTGAACAAGAATCATGAGTTCTTGATGATATTCTGCACTCTTTTAATCCAGGATATAAAAGCTTAAAAATTTCAAAATGCATTTTTGCTTCTTCTCCAGCACCTATAAAGCTTATTATTTCATTTTCTTCTTTTGCTAAGTATTTAGACGCTAATCCTGCAACTCCTGCTGTTCTAAATTTTGTCAACCACGAGCTTGCAATTATAGCATATGGCTGCCCTGTTACAGTTTCGGAGATAATTGTAAGTCCGTTCACGTTTTTAATATTTCTTTTAAAATTTGTTGGAAAAACGGACACCCATTTTACACCACATACTTGTTCATCTATTATAGTAGAAGGCATACAATTAACTCTATTTTGAGTTTTTTGATCAAATATTTGAGAGGTTTTTTCAGGCAAAATCACTCTATTTTTACCTCTCTTAATAAATGATTTTTTAATTACATCTATTCCCTCTATCCAATTGTCTTCCATTATACGTATAACTTGTTTTTCTGAAATGATTTTTAAATCAGCCAATCTTTTACCTCATAAGACTATTATCTACAATACAAAATATCTAACATATTTTCATTATTTTCATCTAGAACTTCAATTGAATCATTGACATATTTGATATGCTTCATAAGTTGATTTTTGTTCTTCGCTATTAGGTGAATATAACCGAATACTTGATGAGTTGTTCCAGTGTCTTCTATAACATCATCAACTATATGGGACTGAATAAATGCATAAACAAATTTCTTCTCTAGAATTTCTTGCAAACCTCTAATTTCCTTTATAGTCCCGCTTTTCAATTGCATAGGTAATATACAATATTCATGATTCCTTCTTCTATCTATTTCTTTAATATTTCTAAAGTTATCATATAATGGCATTCCAGTAGCTAAATAATTGACAAGCAAATTCATTTGATTTATACCATAGAAATAATCAACTGGATAGTAGGTTAGCGAACCTCCATATCTATATCCTATTTCATTTAGTACAAATTCTTCTCCGTCATGAAAAACTTCTATCCATATTGGACCGTAATTTATACCAATACCTTTTAACATATTGATTATTTTATTATTTATTTTTTTCTTAAAAGTATCGGTTAATTTAGATGGCATGAATTGAATAGACATCACGGGAGCACTATTTTCATTTATCTTTTTTGATTCTTTATCTGTTAGACCGCAGAAAATAACCTCTCCATCTTGTGCTGTGTAATGAGCTATTAAGCTATTCTCAAAATTCATTTCCTTTTCAACTAATACTTCTCCACTTTTTGAAGCTTCTTTTGCTTTCCTGTAAGCTTTAATGAAATCTTCCGATTTTTTACAAATCGTAATTCCAGTAGAACCATTATTATCAACTGGTTTTGTAACGACAGGAAATGCTATCTTAGAAATTTCTTCTTCGTTTATAGGCTCAACTATATCAAACACTGGTGTTACAGGAACATTATATTTCCTACATGTCTCTTTAAAAATAGCTTTATTTGTCGCCATTTCCCATTGATCTTCATCACAATATTTTGGAATTCCTGTTTCATTAGCTACTTTAATAGCTATAGGTATATTTATCTCACTTGCCCCAGGATATATTCCATCTATTTTTTTCTCTAATACTAAATCTTTTATTGCATTAATATCAGTAGTATCCAATAAATATTCTTCATCAGCAATTTTTTTAACTATACATTCATCTTTTGGCCTCTTATCAACAGCAATTATGTATGCTCCATTATTTTTTGCGTATATTGCGGCTTCATAAAAATATGTTGATGAACCCAAAAATAATATTTTCTTTCCTTGTAATTCTTTCATGACTTAATTCCTTAAACTTAATTAGTATTTATATTTTTTTGAAGTAATACAGTTTTTATAGTTTGAATGAAAATTTTAAAATCAAATACAAATCTTACATTTTCAGAATAAAATACATCTTTTTTTAATTTTTCATCTTGATTAATCGAATTCCTATAATAAGCTTGACTATAGCCTGTTACTCCAGGTCTTATACTCAATCGCTTTTTTTCACCAGCTGTCATGTCTTCATATACTTTACTAGGATTATTTGGCCTAGGCCCAATCCAGCTCATATCGCCCTTTAAGATATTAAATACTTGTGGTAATTCATCTATTGAAGTTTTTCTTAAAATTCTTCCTATTTTTGTAACTCTAGGATCATTTGAACTATTGTATGTTGAATTATCCTCATTTCGAATATCAGGTGCATTCATTTTCATTGAACGAAGCTTATACATTCCAAAGACAGTACCATTCAAACCTCTTCTTTTCGCTATATAGAAAATATCTCCTCTATCTTCCAAGTATATTAAAATCCCAAATATTATACAAATAATCAATACAAAAGGTAAAGCAATAAGTGCAAGAACTATATCCAGTATTCTTTTTATAATCTTTTCATATATCATTAGTTACCTTACTCTTCTACTTCTATTTTTATCTTATCTAAAGCATTTTTACATGCTTCTATTGCTCCTGTAACATCGTTACCTTGGGATATAACATAGGCAACTCTATCATTTGAATTTTTTATGGTATGAGAATATTCTCCAACTCTATGAACTATCTCTACATCCATAATTCCTTGTATTTTCTTTGCTTCTTCGATCCCTTTGATCTTTAGTATTTTTCCAGTATCACATTTTTTATATCTTATTACTGATGCTTTTTCAAAACTTTTTCTAACATCAATTTCTTGTCCAAGTGCAATTTTTATTGAAGCTTTCACCATATTTACCCCAGTTGAATATGGAACTAGGTGAGTTGTAATATTATCTCCTCCTAATCTTGCACCTACTTCTACGACCTTAGGGCCATCTTTTGTAACTTTTATTTCAGTATGTGATGGTCCATTTTCAATCCCTATTGCTCTATTTGTGTCTATTGCAACTTTTTTTATTTTATCTATAGTTTCTTTATCCAATGATGATGGCTGAGAATGACCTAATTCTACAAAATAAGGAGGGCCAGTTGTTATTTTATCTGTAATTTGAATAACATTACAAACACCATCTTTAGATATAGTTTCTACACTTACTTCTGGTCCTTCCATGTATTCTTCAACTAACAACTTGCCCGAATTAGAATTACTTTTACAATAATCGAATATTTTCTTTAAATCGCATGCATCTGTTGATTCCACTAACCTAATGCCTCTACTTCCAGAGTTATCTTCAGGTTTAATAATACATTTATAACTTTTCATTATAATTTCATCAACTGCTTTTAAATATTGGTCATAGTTAGCTACAGAAAAATACATAGGAATTGGTACGCCATAAGCTTTTAAAGCATCCCTCATTTTTGATTTATTAGTAGCATTTATCGCAGTTTTTTCGTCTATTCCTATTAAATCTAATTTCTTTGCTACCTTAGCAACAGTTGTCATTGGCCTATCACTAGCTATTGTGATTATCCCATCAATTTTATTTTTTTTTGCTTCTTCTAATACTTTCTCTGTATCTGTAGTGCTTACTACAATTTTTTTATCCGCATATGAAAAACCTTCTGCATTAGGATTCATATCAACAGCCAAAACATAAAGCCCCATTTTTTTCGCCTCTACGATTGCTGGAATTTGAAGAACGCTAGCTCCTAAAATCATCAATTTTTTCATAAGACCTTCTTTAAATTAGAGATATTTTTTTACAATCTCACAATACATATCAATTACATAATCAACTTCCTCATCTGTAAGCTTGGTGTGAAGTGGAAGTGTTATTTCATTCTTGTAGTTGTCGTAGGCATTGGGATAATCTTTTATATCAAATCCTAAATTTCTATATGCTGTTAGTAAAGGTAATGGTTTATAGTGGACATTACATGCAACTCCCACTTTAGCCATTTCTTCTATTATTTTATTTCTGGAATCTGTATCTATTCCAGATATTCTTGTAATGTAGAGGTGTCCTGATGACTCATGATCATCATCAAAGTGATTTAAAGTTTCTACTCCTAATGGTCTAAAGTTTTTGTCGTATTTTTCTATTATTGATTTCCTTCTTTTCAGAAGCTCAGGATATCTTCTAACTTGAGCAAGTCCTATGGATGCCAGAACGTCCGTCATATTACATTTATACCATGGTCCCATGACATCATATTCCCATGAACCAAGCTTTGTCTTATTTAATGCATCCTTAGATTGTCCATGTAGAGATAACAATTGATATTGCTTGTAAAGTGCATCATTATCAATTCCATCTCTATCTTTCCAGGTTGCATATCCTCCTTCTGCTGTAGTAAAGTTTTTAACAGCGTGGAAAGAGAAGTTAGAGAAATCAGCTACAGAACCTATTCTCTTACCCTTATAGCTTGCACCTAATGCATGTGCAGTATCAGATATAACTATTATTCTATTGAAGGCTTTTTGTAAATCATTATTCGCACGGAATAATTCTTTTTTATTTTCAACTAATTCAAATATTCTTTCATAATCGCAAGGTATTCCTGCTAAATCCACTGGAATTATAGCCTTCGTATTCTCATTTATTAGCTCAGCTGCTTTGTCGTAATCCATTTCTAGAGAATCTTCTTGTGTATCAACTAATACAAGTTTTGCTCCTACATGGTCAACTACTGAAGCTGTAGCAGTGTAAGTATATGCACTAGTGATAACTTCGTCTCCAGGTCCTATTCCTAGAACCCTGAGTGTCATTTCAGCAGCTGCTGTTTGTGAATTTAGGCAAACACCAACATTAGTACCTGTAAACTGAAGTAATTCTTTCTCTAATCTTTTCGTTTTTGGTCCTGTTGTAATCCATCCAGATTTTAAAGCATCTACAACTTCTTCTATTTCTTCCTCACTAATATCTGGTGGCGAAAATGGTATGTTCATTCTATTCTCCCTTCGAATTATCCTTTCCTATAAATGTAGTAATTAACTCATTGATCGTTGCTATGATATCAAGTTCATCAATATTTTCTTGATTGATTACTTTATCAAGTTTCCCGAAAAATTCTCTCCTAGAGAAGTCTAGTGGTCGGCCTACAGATATTCCCTCAATGTGGGTATCCGTGAGAGCTTCCTCATCCATCAGTCTTTCTTCATAGAGTTTCTCTCCAGGTCTAAGTCCTGTATATACTACAGGCATATCTATGTCTGGTTGATATCCTGATAGTCTGATAAGCTGTCTTGCAAGATCGTCAATCTTTACTGGTTCTCCCATGTCTAGGACGAATATCTCACCGCCGTGGGCCATGGATCCAGCTTGAAGGACTAGCTTTACAGCTTCCTTGATTGTCATAAAGTATCTGATAATCTCAGGATGGGTAACCGTAACTGGTCCCCCTGCTGCGATCTGCTTTTTAAATAGTGGTATTACGGAACCATTGGATCCCAATACATTGCCGAAACGAACCGCAACAAATTCTGTTCCAGGATTTTTCCCTTCTATCAAGTCCTTAGGATTGATTGTAATATTTCTGTCTCCATCTTGGACAATTACCTTTGCAAGATTATTATATTCTTTGCTCTCTCTTATGTCATTTATTCCTTGGATTATCTTCTCACAAACTCTCTTGGTCGCTCCCATAACTGATGTTGGGTTGACTGCCTTGTCTGTTGATATGAGAACAAATCTTTGAACGTCATAGATTAGTGAAAGTAGGGCTACATTGTATGTTCCTCTGACATTGTTCTTAATAGCTTCTACTGGGCTTACTTCCATTAGAGGTACATGCTTGTGGGCTGCTGCGTGAAATACTATATCTGGTTTGTAGGTATCAAATACCTTCTCTACCCTTCTATAGTCTCTCACAGAGCCTATTAGGGTTATAAAGTTGAGATCCTTGTTATTTCTCTTAAGTTCCTGCTCTATTTCATAGGCATTGTTCTCGTATATGTCAAAAATTATAAGTAGTCTTGGACCATATTGGGCTATTTGCCTGCAAAGCTCAGACCCTATGGATCCTCCCCCTCCTGTTACAAGGACTACCTTGTCGTTGAGGTAATCGAAAGTTTCGTTGGAGAAAATCTTTACAGGATCTCGTCCCAAGAGGTCTTCGATTTGTATATCCTTCATAGTAGACATGGTGACTTTCCCTGAAACAAGTTGGTAAATACCAGGAAGAACTTTGACCTCGCACCCTGTTTCGTTACATATTCTTAGGATTTCTCTTTTCTCGACTTCCTCTACAGAAGGAATAGCTACAAGAATAACATTGATCGCTTCGTCCTCGACAACTTCCTTTATCATATCTCTGCCACCGAAGATTCTGCTATTATCTATGTATTGATTTTTCTTCTTTGGATCATCATCTATAAAACCAACAACAAGGATACTGGTCTTGCCACCACTGTTTGAATTATATATGTCTTTTTTTAGAGTCTGCCCAGCAGATCCTGCCCCAACTATTAGGGCTCTCTTGTAAGAACGGTTCTTCTTGTCAGTCTTGTAACTTTTGTGAATCATCATCTTCTTGATAAATCTTGATGCAACAGTCAAAACATATTGAATCATAAATCCGAATACAAAGTATGATACTGGCATTCTATATACAAAAATTGTCATTAATACAGCATGACTTACAAGAGATAGAATAACAGCTTGAGTGATATTAATAAGCTCCTTGTATGAAGCATACTCTAGTATCATGTTATACATCTTATGTAGACCGTAAATAGCTATCGTAATGATGGTATTAAAGATAGCATAAGTCTCGAAAGCATCCAAGAAGTCTATAGGTATAGCCATAAAATTCATATCAAATCTAAAATACAGGGCTAGAAAATAAGCTAAATTGATAATTAATATATCAAAAAATCCTAGTATTAGTTTTTTCTTGTCAATTATTTTCGAATTCTTCATAACTTATTTCCTTCTTAATTTGTTTAATGCCTTTCCTTTTACAACTTTAATTTCATCTATTCTCATAATTAAAATAACAAATAAATAGCTCAATCCTGCAAGTACTATGGTAGATAGCAGGCTAAATATCAAGCTGAAACTGTTTGATAAAAACCCATAGCTCCCATTCGCCACAAGCACCATAATTATCGAAGCTAAGACGATTTTTCCTATAGACTTCATATTTCTTCCATCTTTTACTTTACCAAACTTCTTGAAATAAACAAAGATTATTAGTAAACTTCCGACAGCAGTCGACACAGAGGTTGCTATTCCTATTCCATCTATGCCTATTTCTTTTGCAAGGATCCAGTTAAGACTTACATTTATGGCCTGTTGGATGAGGATTACTACGAGTGGCGACTTGGAGTCTCCTACTGCATAGAAGCTATTTGAGATTATTTTCATAAAGGTGATGAAGATAATGTAGGGTGCATAGGAGACTAGGAGTGATGATACGAGGGCCGCGTCTTGGGCCGTGAAGGCGTTTCTTTCGTAGATTAGGCTAATAATCGGTCTTGCTAGGGTCATCATGCCGAAGGTGGCAGGGATTACTAGGGCAAGGGTTAGGATTAGGGTGCTTGCTGTCTTTTCCTTCATTGCATCGATTTTCCCTTCATTCCCAAGTTTCGCTACTTGGGGGAAGGTAATGGTTGCTATGTTTATCGTGACAACTTCTACTATGAAGTCGAGCATGTTTTCTGTGTAGAATACCTTGGCCACTGTGTCGATTCCAAGTATGCCTGACGCCATGGACTTGTCTATTAGGACAGAAATCTTGTTAGCAGCGTTAGATATGATTATTGGAATCATGATGGCAAGGAGGTACTTGATGTAGGAATCCTTGAAGTCTAGCTTCCTCTCATAGGAAAAGCCCTTCTTCTTGCTGGCAAATGGGAATCTGATAAATTGGACTATGTTTCCTATGAGTGCTCCTATTATCAAAATATATGGATTATCGAAGACTCCCGTAAGAAGGGTTGCAGATATGACGAAGATATTAAGGATAATCTCCGTAATAACAGGGTCGATGAAGTTATTTCTTGCATTGAGAAAGCCTCTGATGACCGCAGAGTAGAGAAAGGCAAAGATTGATACCGCCATGATTCTAGTAAATGATGTGGCCATGTCGTGGGTTTCGCCTATAAGTTTGGGCGAGAAAATCTTAGATATCGGACCTGCAAATATTATTATTAGAAGAAAGATAATAGCACCGTAGACCATTAGGACATTGATAAGGTTGGAGGTAAAGCTATTGGCCTCAGCCTCCCCCTTGTCCGTACGAATCCTAGTGTAGACTGTGATATAGGCAGAGACAATCCCCGTTATGACCGTATACATCATGATGTCAGGAATGGTGGTGGCAGTGACATAGATGGACTTGATATCCCCTGCGCCAATGACAGCTGCCATAACAGATTCACGGACAAAGCCAAATATTTTTGATAAAATTGTAATAATCATCAACAAGATGGTTGTGTGTCCCATATCTTTTCCTTTTTTTGCTTAATGGTTGAGTTAGTTAGGTATTTACGTAGATAACAAAATTCTCTCATATCCACATGTCATCATAGACTGTAGATCTCTCACATATGTTCGAGATGGAGATTATGTGATTTCTGCTGTATTCCGAAGTAGAAAATCAACTGTTTTTTAAAGTAACACGTGAGGCTTCTCCACGTCCTCTATGAGCCGGACGGACTTTCTTCGAAGCAAGGTTGCCCTCCTGGTGGGCCACTGTTTGTCTGAAAGACAAATAGTGTAATGACTTTTGTTTCGTAGAAACAAAGGTCAAAAGAACCTCGAATGGCGTTCTAATACTTCCTAGAAAACTTTGTTTTATTTCCACCCTTATGTCGAGCGTAGTCGAGACATCTCTTCTCTTATATATCTGTTTTCTCTCTCGCCACCTCGAACTTTTAGTGAGAGGTCTACAGAACCTTGGGGCGTGTTTGATTTAAGATTCACTTAGTTATGCATTATCTTAGATAGCTTGATATTTTCTATTTACATGTCATCATAGACTGTGTACCTCTCGTCGCTGCGCTCTGTCGACGGTAGTTTGCGGGCTTAGTTGCACTTCGCCACGCAAAGCCTCGATTAAGGAGTTTCATCAGTTCGCTATGCTCACTGTGACAACTCCATTAGAGGTGGCGGTAATTGTGTGAATTGTTATAATGCAAATTTTTTAATTATTTGCACTTTTAATATAACACATGAGACCTCTCCACTTCGGTCGAGGTAAGGGAAACGCATTGATTGAGGCGTTCCCCTTACTTATTGTTTTCCTCAATATTATTATGAATATTTTCAATGGAGTCCTTGCTTGGGACCATCATGTATAGACTTGCGTTTGGCATTAGGTAGGAGTCTAGGTCCATGGTTCCTTTTCCTTTTAGGGCTTCGCTTTCTATTTGCCATTCACCTCCGTCGGCTAGTTGTTTGTTGACTAGCTCTATCATCTTCTCATACGGTACATCTGTGTTGACTGATTCTAGGGCTATGTCTGCTATTTCATTGAAGTTTAGGAGCATTTCTGTGCTTAGCATCTTCCTTATGATTCCTGTTAGAACTCGGGTGTGGTTTTTGCCTCTATCGAAGTCTCCTTCTTCGAGTTTGTATCTTTCTCTGGAGAAGGCAAGCGCCATATCTCCGTCCATTTCTATCTTTCCTTGTG
>CABQOK010000026.1 GCA_902465755.1 uncultured Anaerococcus sp. | reverse complement strand
TTGCTGCAAGAACTCCTTTGGGAGACTCTTCGGCTTGCTCTTGGAGATCTCTATCTATAGTAAGGTAGACATCATCACCTGGCTCTGATGTAGACTTAGATATAGTCTGACGTCTGTTACCTGCGGAGTCTACTGTTACTAGGCTTCTGCCGTTCTTTCCCTTAAGATTATCCTCGTAGGATTCTTCGATTCCAGTCTTACCAATGATTTCATCTCTGAGATAGCCCCTGTCGTTTACGTATTTATTGACCTCATCGCCTGTTGCTATAGGTCCCATGTATCCTAGGACGTGGCTAGCTAGGTATCTATTTGGATAGTTTCTAATTGGAATAGTATCGACGATGATTCCACTTGACTTATCGATTTTTTCTTCGATCTTAAGCACTGTGGATTCGTCCAGGTGATAGACAATATTTATTGGCCTATAGCCGAAGTTGCCTTGACGATTTAGCTTATTGTCTATAGTTAATATTCCTATGGCTTCTTGGTCGCTATAGTCTTCTAGCTTGTCAACTTTCTTAATATAAGAAAGAATCTGTCCTGCATCCTTTTCTTCTGTAAGGATGTCAACTACATCGTCTGTGCTATTGGCCTTATCTTTTTGTGCATAGTAGGTGTAGAAGTCCTTCTCGTCTTTGGTAAAGGTATAGGTCCACTCTTCTGGATCTTCATCTGTGATGTCGATGTTAGGATAGATATTATTTTTGGTATTGGCATTTTGGGCCATGTATTTTATATTTTCCGAAAGGATAAGTTTCTTAAGGAGCTTATTCTCATCAGCAAGCTTTACAAGTTCACTTACAGCAGATCCTGCTTGGGGATTTTTGAAGCTTACATCAACTGAGTAATTGTTCTTATCATCGTCCTTTTCAGTCACGACCTCTGTTTCGAAGTTAGCGTAGATTCCCATATTTTCAAGTTGTTCTATTAGGATATTAGCAGGAATTATATATTCTCCTGAATCATCTACACTAGCTTCTGTCAATACTTCTTCTATGGTTGAATTTTTGACAATTTCATAGAAATCATCGGCAGCAGTTGATTTATAATCTACATTTGGGAAAAGCTTGTGCAGCTTGGCCTTTTTTTCTATGAAATCTTCGTCGCTTTTTACAGCATAGTCTTTAAGGACTAGATCTCCTTCAAGACCATTTTCGACAAGCAAGTCATAAGCAAGCTTTCTAGCGTGAGAGTTTTGGAGGATAGTTAGAATTACTGATTCATCTTCCCCAACGGATTCTACAATCACATCCATTGGATCGTCGTTTTTACTAAAGCCTATTGATTTTAATTTATCGCCAGAGTTTTTCTTAAAGTTTATAGCAAGCTCTCCATCTTTTTGGCCAACATGGCAAGGAATATCGATTCCCCTTTTCTTTAGGGCAAGAAGGGCTGTATTTGCCGTTTCATATTCGATTCCATCCTTTTGGTAGGATGAAGATACGAATTCTCTTATGAGATTATTCTCTATAAGCAGGCTCACTACTTTATCCATAGGCATCTTCTTGTGGTCAAAGTATGTATCGTAATCCTTGTACTCAAAGGAGTTTAGCCTTAGGTTAAAGTCTTCGGTATAGTTTACTCCATCTTCTTCTAGGATATCGACAAGCTTTGATATGTTGTCTATCTTCTTATCCTCATCCATGCTCGACATTTGATCCTTATATAATTGAACCGTGAAGGATGGGATTGAGTTAGCTAGGATTTTACCGTTTCTATCATAGATATTTCCACGACTAGCAATCTCATCAACTTCTTTTACTTTTCTATTATCAGACAGGTCCCTGTAGTAGTCTCCCTTAACTAGCATTACCTTGCTTAGTCTTATGACTATGGCAAGGAATAATACTAGGACTAGGATTTGTACAAAAACCAGTCTTTTTTCTTTTGTTTTTTTCACTTAAACACCCCTTATATCTTGTAAGTTGGAATGTACATGATTTTCTTAACAATAATATTGTAGAGTAGATAAAACTAGACTGTTTAGAACAATTTCTATGATTAGGGCTAGAGGCAGGTAGGTTAATATATCAGCCCCAGGTTTTCCTAGGATAAAATATATCAGTGATATTAGAAGAAAGCTTCCTAGACTAGCTATAGCTGTTACAATCGCTCCGCTTGACTTATCTTTTGGAACTTTCACCTCTCCTACAATATATCCTATTAGATAATAGCTTAGGGCCCTTACTCCTATAAATGGTGTTAGAAGAAAGTCTTCCACTAGACCTAAGATTAGTCCGCTTACACTGCCAGTCTTTCTTCCCAAATATTGGGATAGGACAACTATAGCTGGTATCAAAATATTTACATTTGCTCCAAATATATCTATCTTAGAAAATACAGATGTTTGGAGGATAAATGATACTAGTAATAATATAAAGGTCTTAAATTTATTCATCTATTTCTCCTTGATAATCTCTATTTTCTATAACCTCGTCCACACTGTATTGGTCAGTTTTCTTTAGAACCAATACTCTGTATAAGTGAGAGAAGTCCACTGGTGAGTTTAAGGTAATGTTTTTCCTTAGAGCATCTTCGCTCATAGTTACATTAGATACTGTTCCTATATAGATTCCTTCTGGATAAACTCCACCAAGCCCGCTTGTTAGTAGTACGTCTTTTGTCTCTACTTCACTATCGACATCTAGCATGTAACCTTGGATAGTCTTTTGGGTGAAGTTATCGATTACTCCGTAATCTCCACTCTTGGAATTGATGAAGGATACGTCATTTGACATAGAATTTATTGTCTCAACCCTTGCTGTTGTCGCATAGACTTCAACTACTTTACCAACAAGACCTGTATAGTATTTGCTATCTCCTATAGCCTGAAGGATTATGTCGTTTTTCTCGATGCCATCCTTTTTGCCCTTATCTATGGTGAAGTTTTTGGTCATAGAGTTTGAGTCTGTGTTTACAACCCTAGCCTTCATGTAGGAATTTTCTGAATTATCAAGGGCGTTTTTTTCTTCTTCTAGGAAGTTTTTCTTGCTAATAATTGTATTTAGCTTAGCATTTTCAATCTCGAGCGCCTTATTTTCTTCCTCTAATTTCTCTACAGCTGCCCTTGTCTCCTTAGAACCAATACTTCTTTCAACTTGCTCCTTTATGCTTGAAGATATGGAATAAGTTACCTTTTCTACTGGAGCAAAGATGGTGTTAGCTATATTTGAACCTGTTTCGTTTATTTTTTCTGTTTGGGAAGAGATTGTTATGAATAAAATCAAAACTACTAATGTTACGACAAAGCTCTTCCTATCTTTTTTCTTTCTTCTGTATGCCATAATTACCTACTTACGATATTTCACAAATCTCTCAGGATTATCTAAGATAATTCCTGCGCCTTTTATAGGATCAGTAAGAGGATCTTCTGAGATATTTACCCTAAGACCTGTGGTGTCTGAGATATATTCGACAAGCCCCTTAAGTCTTGCAAGCCCTCCTGTAAGGAAGATCCCATCTCTTTTGATATCAGAGCTAATTTCTGGTGGAATTTTCTCTAAGACCTCATAGATTAATTCACAAATGTCATTGGCAAAAGGCATGACACATTCAACCAAATCCTTGCTTTTTACTTCGATAGTCTTTGGCATGGCAGTCTCAAGGTCTCTTCCATCGACCTTCATAGTATTGTTTTTGTCTGAAACCTTAAGGCTTATTAGATTCTTTTTTACTTCTTCGGCTGTATTTTTGCCAATTTCTAGAGAAAACTTATTTCTTATAAATTCTACAGTTTCTTCATCTAT
Organism: uncultured Anaerococcus sp.; assembly: GCA_902465755.1. GTDB lineage: Bacteria > Bacillota > Clostridia > Tissierellales > Peptoniphilaceae > Anaerococcus. The sequence continues at coordinate 7,167 of CABQOK010000026.1, read as the reverse complement.
ATAGTCTCCCGCCTTCTTTATATTTTTTGTTGTTATAATTCCATTTAGGGAAACTACTGAAGCCTCGCTAACTCCGGCTCCTAAATTGAGCATAAATATTCCTCTTGGCTCATCAGGATTTAGATCCATACCATAAGCTGCTGCAAGTGTCTGATCTACTAGAATAACATCCCTACTACCTGCATGGAGGGCAGCGTCTTCTACGGCTCTTGCTTGAATATCTGTGATAGAAGAAGGAACGCATATTACAACCCTTGGTTGAAGGAAGGAGAAGCCTCCGTTTACCTTCTTGAAGAAATAATTGAGCAAGGCCTCAGTCAGGTTAAAGTCTGTTATTACTCCATCTCTAATAGGTCTTACTATATGGATTTTCTCGTGGGTCTTACCCAACATGGCCTTAGCCTCTTCACCAATAGCTAATACCTTGGTATTATTTTCATCCAAAAGCAAAAAACAAGGCTCACTTGCTATAAGCCCTTCGCCCTTCTTATATACTAAAATATTGCTTGTGCCAAGATCAATGGCAAAATCTGAAGCAATCATTCTAAAACTCATAATCTATACCTCTTACAAATTCCCTTCTTTTTTAAAACTATAATAACTACTATTTCCTATAACTATATGGTCTAGGACCCTGATATCCAAAATATCCCCAGCTTCTACCAGCCTATCTGTGATCAAGAAATCCTCAGTCGAAGGCTTTGGATTGCCGCTAGGGTGGTTGTGGACTAAAATCATTGACTTAGCACTCTTTTTGATAGCAGGCTTAAAGACTTCCCTTGGGTTTACTACAGTCGAACTTAGATCTCCTATGGAAATTACTTCCTTGGCTATGATAACATTTTTGCTATCAAGTAAAATTGCATAGAAATGTTCCTTCTTTAGGTTAGAAAGTCTGGGACTCATGATATCATAGACATCCTTACTGGATGTAATCTTTTCTATCTTCTTATCTAAGACTCGCTCATTAATTCTTTTGCCTAACTGGAGGCCAGCTACTAGCCTAGTGGCTTTTGCTTCCTTGATCCCTCTGATACCTATAAGTTCATTTACTTCGATTTCTAGAAGTTCTTCATAGGAAAAAATATCAAGAATCTCCTTAGATAAGTCGATTACATTCTTATCCTTGGTACCAGTAGATAAAATTATTGCCAAAAGCTCATAATCAGTCAGCGAGTCAAAGCCTTCTCTGATGAGCTTTTCTCTTGGCTTATTGTATTCTTCTAAGTCTTTAAAACTTTTTGTCTCTTTCATTTCTCCTAAACCCAATCTTTTCCATATGCTTTATAAGATAATTTGAACTAAGACCTACAAAAAATCCACTAAAAGTCCCAATAAAAACTAAAAGTGGGAAATAATAATACATCTTGATATTTTCCATAACTATAGCAGAAACCAGAACTTGGCCAAAGTTGTGGAAGAAAGCTCCGATTTCACTCACTCCTATAAAGCTTAGGCTCCTATCTAGATATCTCATAGAGACACTCATGGCAACACTTGCAAGAATCGCCCCAGCTACTGAAAAAAAGAAGGAGCTAACCATACCTGTTGCCAAAACCAAAAGGAATGATTTAAGTACTCCAATCAAAAGAGCTGCCCTAAGTCCATAAAAGTACAAGCTTACTAGTAATATTATATTTGAAAGTCCAAGTTTTGCACCTGGAATTGGAATAGGTAGGGGAATAAAATGTTCAACTAAAGAAATCGCTAGAGCCATGGCGACAAGTAGAGCCATAGTCGTTATTTTTCTTATATCTTTATTCATCTAACCACCTTATCTATCTTATCATCTCTACTATTGTTAGTATCATCAGTAGAATAAACTTCCATAAATAACCTATGAGGTAGGCAAATAATAGTCTCTCCTACATCATGAATTGGGGCCATATGAACACAAATCTGATCGTTACAATCAGCATCTGACACATAGGCCTTACCGTCTTTTATCTTAACTATGTTAAAATGTCCCCCATATTCGATCCTGAACTCATCGTCCTTATCTAGAGGAACTTCCTTGATAACTTTGGAATCTTGCTCAATAACTAATATATTTCCTCTCTCTTTCGAGGTAATCTTGGAAATAGCAAAGGCAAAAGCCAAAGAAAAAATCAAGAGAAATCCTATAACATAGATATCTCCTTTTTTTATTTTCATTTTACACCTCAAGAACTAGTTTATCATTTTTATTGGGAGATTGTCAATTTTGGGCATAAGAAAACAGCGCAATTTCTCGCGCTGCAAATTCTATTCAAAAACTTCTATACATTTGTTCGGACATTTATCTGCTGCTTGTTTTAGAAGCTCAGGATCGAAGTCATTTCCAATCTCTTCTACTGAAAGGAAATTATCCATCTTGAATGCTTCTGGATAGGTCTTAGCACAGATTGTACATCCGATACAAGAGTTTTTACAATTGTTTCTTGCATCCTTGCCCTTGTCATGACTTGAGCAAAGTACAACTTGTTTTTGGCTAAATGGAACTAGTGTAATGATATTTTTAGGACAGGTAGCTACACATTTACCACAAGCGACACACTTATCTCTATCTACAAGAGCAACTCCGTCTTTTACGTGAATTGCATCGAATGGACATACTTTCTCGCATGAACCACATCCTACACAACCATAGTTACAAGCTTTCTTGCCACCGAAAAGTGCTATTTGTGCTCTACAATCCTCAATTCCTGAATATTCGAAAAGGTCCTTTGCCGCTTCACATGTTCCGTCACATTTTACTACTGCAACTTTTCTATCAGATCCTCCAGCAGCTTCTACTCCCATCGCTTCTGCTACAGCTTCTGTTGTAGCCGCACCTCCTATAGCACAAGCATCTACTGGAGCTTCACCCTTTGCAATAGCTGCTGCGAGTCCATCACATCCTGGGAATCCACAAGCACCACAGTTGGCACCTGGTAGGGCATTTCTTACTTCTTGTTCTTTGACAGATTTTTCTACGTGGAATTTCTCACTTACTACACCAAGGGCAACAGCAAAGACGAAACCTAGGATAGCGAGTACTGCTATTGGAATTATTATAGTTTCTAACATTGCCCCCTCCTATGCTAATCCTGCAAAGCCCATAAAGGCGATAGCCATAAGTCCTAGTGTTACTAGGGTTATTGGAACGCCCTTAAAGGTTTCTGGTAATGAGTTGTATTCGATTCTTTCTCTAATGTAAGCTAAGATTGTAATAGCAATTGTAAAACCAACAGCTGCTGCTAGGGCATAAACTATTGTTTCTACTAGAGTATAAGATGAATCGATTGCCTTGATTGCTACACCTAAAACCACACAGTTTGTTGTGATTAGTGGAAGGAAGACTCCCAAAGCACCGTATAGGGCTGGCATAGATTTTTTCATTACTGTTTCTACTGATTGTACTAATGATGCGATTACTAATATAAATACAACTGTTTGTAAGAATCCGATATTTAATGGATCTAGTATGTAATATTGGATTATCCAAGTGATAATTGAAGCAAGGGTTATAACAAATATAACTGCCATTCCCATACCTCTTGCTGTCTCTACCTTGCTTGTTACACCAAGGGCAGGACATATACCTAAGAATTGACCGAGTACATAGTTACTTACGAAAATAGTTGCAATAATTATTGAAAATAAATTTCCCATAATATCTCCTATCTTATTTTCTCTTCTTTGAAATAGCATTAAATGCTGCAACTAACATACCAAGAACTATAAATGATGATGCTGGTTGTTGTAAGAATCCGATTGTGTATGCTTCCGGAATTATTTGAGCTCCGAAAAGTGATCCTGCTCCTAGAAGCTCTCTAAAGAAAGCTAGAAGGGAAATTGCAAATGTGTAACCTAGTCCTTGGCCAAGTCCATCTACTATTGATGCTACTGGTCCGTGACTTGAAGCAAAACCTTCAGCACGAGCAAGAATCAAGCAGTTTACTACTATTAGTGGAATAAAGATACCCAAGGATTCATCTAGGGCTGGCAAGTATGCCTTGATTGCCATTTGTACCATTGTTACGAAGCCTGCGATAATTACGATAAAGGCAGGGATTCTTATTTCATCTGAAATGAAATTTCTTAGTAAAGATATTACCAAGTTACTCATTACTACTACGAATATTACTGATATTCCCATTCCTATAGCATTGGTCAAGGAAGAAGATATGGCAAGAACTGAACACATACCTACCGTTTGAACGAAAACTGGGTTATTAGCAAATATTCCTTCGATAAAGACTTTTCCTAAATTTTCTTTAGGAGCTTTCTTTTCTTTTTTATTCTCTATTGGTCTATCAATTTGATTTTCCATAATATCTCCTAATCAAGTTCACCTAGGACACTTGCTGCGTCATTGATACCTCTTAGGATTGTTCCTGTAGATATTGTCGCACCAGAGATGCCTACGATCTCATTTTCTCCGCCGGACTCAGAAGCTTTTACTTCACCATCCATGTTTACTCCTATCATTCCTTCCTTGAAGAAGTCTTCTTCCATTTGTTTACCGAATCCTGCAGATTCTGCGTGGTTTAATGGAGCAAATCCTGTGATATTGTGATCTTTGTCACATCCTACTAGAAATTCTATATCTCCACCATATCCACCTGGTGATAGGATTTGGAATACATATCCATCTCCGTCAGCTCCAGTTGCCTTGTAGATTTTCTCAAGAGTTTCTGGACTGCCATCTACTTCTACTTCCTCATAAGAGTCAGCAGGTAGTACAACTGATAGGGATTCTTGAAGTTTTTCTTGGGCCTTAGCTTCTATGATTGGAGCTGTAGCGTTGTTTGTTAGCGCTAGGGCAAAGGCGGTAACTGATGTAATCAAGAATAATTTTAGACCTAATTTTAAACTATTATTCATTTTCTTTTCCTTTCTTTGCCTCAACTTTACCAAAAGTCTTAGCTCTTGTGTGAGCTTCAATTATAGGAACTACTAGGTTCATAAGAAGAATTGAGTATGATACACCTTCTGGATATCCACCCCAAACTCTTATTATAGCTGTAAGGATTCCTGCTCCTATAGCAAAGACATATTGACCTTTGATTGTCATTGGTGTTGTTGTATAGTCTGTTGCCATAAAGAAAGCACCTAGTAACATACCACCTGATAGGATATTTCTTAGAGAAGCAGCAAAGCCATCAGCTCCAAATATTCCTAATAAAACTGTAGCTGTAACTATGTATGTTAGTGGAATTCTAACGTGAATTACCTTTCTTACTATTAGATAGCATGCACCGATTAAGATTGCAAGGGCTGATACTTCTCCTAAACATCCTGGGATATTTCCGAGGAAAAGATCCATTGTGCTAAAGCTTGCTGGATCTGATAGAGGAGTTGCTCCTGATACCATTGATACATCTTTTACTGTCTTAAGGGTAGCTACTCTTTGTGGTGGTACAAAGCTTGTCATTGTTTCTGACCATGAAGCCATAAGGAACGCTCTTGCTGCAAGTGCAGGGTTTACAATGTTTTGTCCGATTCCACCAAAGAACATCTTAGCCACTATGATCGCAAACATAGCTCCGATTACCATTTGCCATACTGGTAAGGTAAATGGAACGTTGTAGGCAAGTAGTATTCCTGTTACTACTGCTGATAAGTCTTTGATTGATTGTTCTCTCTTTGTTGCTTTGTTAAATATATATTCTGATAACACGCAAGTTAATACAGACGCTAGGATAAGTATTAAGGCTCTGTAGCCAAAGTAATATACTGAGGCTAGCCCTGCTGGTATTAGTGCTATGATTACATCTAGCATATCCTTCTTAACTGTACGATTGCTTCTAACATGAGGAGAAGCTGTTACCAATAGTTGTTTTGTATTTTCCATATTCTCCTCCTATTTACCTGCTTGTCTGATTTGTCTCTTACCAAACTTGATAGCTTCTACTAGAGGTCTGTTTGATGGACAAACGAATGAACAAGATCCACACTCTATACAATCCATGATATTAAGCTCTTGGGCCTTTTCGAATCTCTCTTCTAAGGAGAACTTGTGGATGTAGAGTGGAAGTAAGTAAACTGGACACACATCAACACATCTACCGCATCTAATACAAGGGCTTACTTCAAGTGGCTGAGCTTCATCACTAGCAAGGACTAGGACACAGTTACTTGCTTTCTCGATTGGTCTTGTTAGGTCTGGTTGAGCAATACCACACATTGGACCACCATTTACAAGCTTAGCAATGTCATCTGCTCCACCTGCTTCTTCTATGAGATAGCCAAATTCTGTTCCGCAACGAACTAGCATGTTTGTTGGGTTTTTTACAGACTTACCTGTTACTGTAACGATTCTTTCGTAAAGTGGCTTATCCATATAGATTGCTTCGTATATTGCATTCATTGTTGAAACGTTTGATACTATAGCTCCAACGTCCATTGGAAGCCCGCCGCTTGGAACTTGACGATTTAGACAAACATCTATGATTCTTTTCTCGTCACCTTGGGGATATTTTGTTTGAAGTTTCTTGATTTCAATATTAAATGATGAATTTTCCTTAGCGAATTTTTCTAAGGCACTTACCATGGTATCGAATGCCTTTGGCTTGTTATCTTCTATAGCGATAATTCCTTTTTGGGCGGCTACTGCCTTCATCGCTTGGGTCAAAGCCTTAAGTATTCTTTCTGGCCTGTTTTTCATTAGATAATCATCACAAGTAATATATGGTTCGCACTCTGCCCCATTTACTATTACTGTATCTACTGGCTTGGCTGGCAAATATTTTATGTGAGCAGGAAAGGCTGCTCCACCCATACCTACTATTCCAGCTTCCTTGATCTTTGCTACGATTTCTTCTGCATTAAGATCGACATTATCTTTTTCTATGTATTCTTTATCTTGGTCGAAACCTTCGGTATCAATTACGACTGCCTTGGCGTTTTTGCCTGAGGCAGTTTGTAAATCGATAATGTCCTTTACCACTCCTGCTACAGATGAGTGGATATTTGCAGAGAAATTTCCGACAGCTTCTCCTATAAGCTGACCTACACTAACTTCGTCTTTTTTTGCTACAAGACATTTGCTAGGTGCACCTATATGTTGGATAAGAGGAATTGTTACAAGTTTAGGAATACTTGCCATATGAAGTTCACTGTTTTCAGTAAGCTCCTTATACTCCTCCATGTGCACTCCATTTTTAAATGTAATGGAATTCATAAATCTCTCCTTCTATTTTT
>CABQOK010000025.1 GCA_902465755.1 uncultured Anaerococcus sp. | reverse complement strand
TTAACAGCATTTGATGAAGGAGATTTTGTACATTTGAAATAAATAAAAATAAACTTCCCCTAATAGACTTAGCTAGCGAGGTATTCACAGAAAAGACGGAACCACTCCTTCATACAAATGCAAGGTTTTGGATTGTAAAAAAAGGATCTGCCCTTGTAAATATCCAAGGAGAAGATATAGAAATAAAAAAAGGATCTATGGTAGGAATCCTTCCTTGGTACTACACGCAGATAAAGGAAGTATCAGAAGATATTCTTATGGATGTAGTTGTTTATGATTTGGACTTTGTAAATATCCTCTTTAAAAGAACTAACGATTTATTTATGAAGGACTACTCCCTAAACAAATTAGTTTCTGACAATGTTTATATCACGCTCCCTAGCAAAGAAGAAGATGAAGTTTATGCTATACTAGATAAACTCAAAAATGAAATTACCAAATATAAACAAGGTGACAAGTTTTCTAACCATATGATTTTTGTAAAGCTTATGGAAATTGTAGTGATATTTGAGAAAAATATAGATTCTTCTAGTAAAAAAAAACTGAAAAATAAACATGATATCCAAATTTTTCACTATATTTACTCTCATTTAAATGAAAATATTAATCTAAAAAATATATCTGAGAATTTCTATCTCAGTCAATCTCAGACCAGTAAGTATATAAAAGAAACTACAGGTCTAAGCTTTAGCTCGCTTGCATCTATGATGAAGCTCATTAAGCTAATGGGATATCTAAACTTTTCACAAATGAACTTAGAAGAACTTTCTGTTATATTAGGATTCAAAGATCCATCACATCTATCCAAGTTTTTTAAGGCAAAGCTCGGTATAAATACTAGTGAATTTAAAAATAAAACTAACAACAATACAAAAAAAGTCATAGATTTGGCTAAAATGGAGGAAATAACGTCATATATATACAAGTACTATTATATGGATTTAAAGCTTGAGGATTTATCCATAAAATTTAGACTAAATCCTACAGAGATAAACAATTCCTTTGATTTTTATCTAGATAAATCTTTTGATTCCTACTTAACTTATGTAAGGATTATAAATGCTGCTAAAATACTTCTAATAAAAGATGACACGGTAACAGATATAGCCTATGCTGTTGGTTTCAATACAACTAAAACTTTTAATAGGAATTTTAAGAAAATATACGGGATAAATCCCAGTGATTTTAGAAAAAAGCTTATCTATCAAACAGAAATACTATAAAAATTCCAAATATAAAACCTTATATATACAAAAAATCCACCCATAGAAAGGTGGATTTTTCTTATATCATATGTTTCTTATTTTTGATTTAAGTTTCTATCAATATTTTTAACGAAGTCTTGAGAGTTTGTAACCATTGTTTTTGCAGTTAATGTTCCTCTGTCTGATAGTTTATTAACAGCAAATTCTTGGATATCAACTGTATACATGAATACTGGTCTTATAACTCCGTTGATTTCATTGTATGATGGAGTCATATTACCTGTAGCAATTGTAAATAGGATTGCTGATGACATGATTACTGTTGAAGATTTTTTGATATTTCTTCTCATCTCATCTTGAGCTTCGTATACATTGTTGTAGGTATCGTTAAAGGTGTATCTATCTCTGATTGTTCCAGCTATTACTAGATTTACATTGTTTCTAATTGCTGCTGCAACAAATCCTGTTTCTATGCCTTCTTTTTCTACATATTCTTTGATAGAACCGTACTCGTTTACTCTGTTGATTACTTCGTAGAAGTTTTCTCTTGTATTTTGGCTATTTAGATATTCTTCTTGACCTTCAACTGTATTAAATTTCGCTCTTTCAAGGTCATAGGCAACGGCTGCTGTACCACAGAAGATTGCATTAGCATATCCATTTTCTACAAGTCTAGCTAGAGCATCATCACTTTCCTCATCAAGAGATGTTGCTGTACCAAGTACCCAAGTTACATAACCATTATTCTCTTTTTCGTATTTTAAAACTTCATATAGCTCATCGTAGTCTTTAGAAAAGGCAGTTTCTCTTGATCTTCCTTCTCTAAATCCAAAGGTTGCTTCTTCTTTACTAGATTTATCTACAAAGCCTTCTGTGTAGACATAGATTCCTTCAGATCCGTCTTCTTTACGTCCAACAACGACTTTGTCACCTTTTTTAAGGTTTCTAAATTCTACTACATCAACTCTTTCATTTCCTGGTTCATCTATTGCTACTGCAACAGTATCCATTCTAGATTGTAGAGCTAGAACCCATTTATCATTTATCTTGAAATATTCTGGGAAAACTGATAGAGCATGATAGCCTTCTGGGCTTATTCCGTCTTCTTCTACTTCTACAAGTTTAGCATTTGGAAATTTATCAAATTTCTCATCAAATTCTTTAGGGAAGTATTTTGGCATTTCAAATTTATAGTCCATACTTACTCCTCTCTTCCTTGGCTCATGGCCTTTTTATCTTCAATAGAAGCTTCACTACTATTTTCTTCTACTTCGTAAACATGTTCTTCGTCATAAGATAGGTATTCTTCTGGAACAAGTTCTTTTTCTAAGTTCACTACAAAGTCTTGAACATTTGTTACAAGAGTTCTTACAGCGATTCCTTCTCTAGCAGCAGATACTTTTCTAACTGCGTTTTCTGTAACATCCACTGTAAATATAAATACTGGAACTATATTGCCATTTTCATCTACTCTATAGCTTGTAGCTGTCTCTGCAGTTGAAGCTGAGTGGAGGGTTGTAGCAAGACAAATAATAAGATTTGACTTATCTGTAGCAACTCTAACATTGTCTAAAGAGTCATATACATTGCCTGTAACTTCTGGAAGTGGTCCATCATCTCTGATTGATCCTGCTAGAGTTATTGGAACACCCAATCTATTTAAGGTTTTAACAAATCCGTCACGAACATTTCCTTCGTTTATAAATTCATCTATAGAACCAACTTTTCTTATAGCATTTAAAGTATCTAAGTGGTTGTAGTGGCCTAGTGGGTCAGATTCTTGAGTGTAAATATCTTGACCAAGAGCAGTATTTAAATATCCACCTTCAAGGTCGTGAGTTGCCATAGCATTTCCACCAAGAAGAGCTTGAACATATCCATTTTCTGCAAGTCTTGATAGACCATTTCTTGTATCATAGTCAAATACAACAGCAGGTCCTAGAACCCAAGTGATATTTCCTTCTGATTCTTTTTCAGCTCTAAGTAGTTCGTAAAGAAGTTTATAATTTGATGTATTTGATGCTTCAACAAAGTCTCCTCCACGAGAAAAAACTTCCTCTGAGAAACCTTGTGAATATTTTAAAACACCTTCACTAGCATCAGTTTTGCTGGCGATAACTACCTTATCACCTTTTTTAAGGTTTCTAAACTCTCTTACAAATACCTTTCCATCTTCAACAACTGCCACACAGTCTTGAGAACTTCTTTCTGGAATTTGCCAAGATCCATCAACCTTGTAATAAGTTGGCATGTGGCTTGTTAAATAAAAACCCTTTGGGCTTACACCATCTTTTGTAACTTCTGCTGTAGAAACATCTTTAGCAGAAGCGTATTTTTCTTCCGAAAAATTAGGTGGTGTAAATAGTAAGTCTTCTCTCATTTAATCCTCCTAAATTTGCTAAGTAAAAAACTCTATATATATTATCATATAGGTAAATAATTGATAAGTCAATATTAGAAGCTGTCAACCTTTGCTTTATAAGTTATAAAAACCATAAATATATAGTCAAAAAGCATCCTTCCATAAATTTTATTTAATATTTCAATATTATTAATATCATGATTAATATATTTGATTTGACAAAAAGAAATTTCGAGTATAATTAAAGTAGAAATTGATTTACCTTCAAGGAGGTTTTATGAATAAGCTAATGAAAATCAAAAATTTTATCCCTGTATATTTTAGGGCAATGAAAAATAAAAATACACCAGTAATGGCAAAGCTTATGGGAGTATTTGCCATAGCCTATGCTATTTTGCCAGCTGATATGATACCAGACGTCCTTCCTTTTCTAGGAATCTTGGATGATGCCATAGTCCTTCCATTTTTAATCTATCTTACATCCAAAATGATCCCAGATGAAGTTTTAAACAAAGAGGAAGCAGTAGTTATAGAAGAATAGACATTTAAAGCCTCAAATTTTCTGAAAGTTAAATCAGATATTTGAGGCTTTTTTATCGTCTAATAATAAAACCCAGGTATTTGCAAGAATTGCTTAATGATAATCTTATCTCACTTAACATTCATAGCTTCATCATTTAATAAAGCTTAGCTAAGTCCAAAAAGCAATTAGAGCCAACCTGGGTAGTTTCTATCAGAAGATATATCTTTAGCTACTTCTAAACTAATATTTTCCTTAAAGAAAATATCTTCATATCTATTCAATTGTAGGTTAATCCTAGAAGATTTCTTATCGTAAACATCTTTACTAGCTTCTCTTAGCTTCCAATTAATCGAAAGAGCCTCAGCTCTCTTTCTAGATTCCAAAACAGATGGGAGTTTATTTGCTCTTTCCTTTTCAACAAAATTACAAACTCCATGATAAGATTCAAATAGGACTTGGTCAAAGGATTCAAACTCTTCCATCGGACCGTCCTCCTTTTTTTCTATTAAGAACGATAGTGATATATCTTTCTTATTATAATATTACCCAGATTTTTAGAATGTAAACATTTTCTTTTTATTATTTCCAACAAAATCCCTCCATCCATATTCTGGATTTTGGAGTTCAGGTCAACTCTCTGTACCGAGGTTTTCATAATCTTCAATAATTATATTCTTTTCCTCATAATCATTAATCAATGAGACCTATTTCAATTATCGGGGAAATTAAAAAACATTTTTAGGGTATATGTAACATAAGAGTGAAATTCTAAATATGAAAATTAATTGTTTATTACTTATAGGAGGTAATATGAGTAAAGATAAAAAAAGAATATTGTTAAAAATCGGACTAGCTATATTATCATTTTTTTGGGGGAATAACTTTATGAGTACCTATGTCAATAAATCTTTCTCATCCCCAGGTTTTGTTATCTCCTTATTATTCTTTTTTACATTTTCCTACTTTTGGGATAGACAGTTAAATAATAAAGATAAGAAATGATTAAAAGAGATTCTCTAAATTTAAGAATAGGCAAATTTAATATTTACAAAGTTAAGCAAAGTCGAGGATTATCTCCTCTTCTTTGCTCTCTTTAAGATTCTATATTAGGCATGAGATTTATAGTTTTTTGATTTATTTTTTTACAAAAAAACTAGCGATTTCTCGCTAGTAATTTTCTATTCTACTGTAACAGATTTGGCAAGGTTTCTTGGCTTATCTACGTCGATTCCCTTGGCTATTGATGTGTAGTAGGCCATAAGTTGGACTGGTATAGCTGTAAGAAGCGGATAGAGGATATCCAAGGTCTCTGGAATTATTAATATCTTATCAGTGATCTTACTCATCTTAGAGTCTTTGTGGCTTGTTATGATAAATACATTAGCTCCTCTTGCCACGACTTCTTCTACATTTGATAGAGTTTTTCCTAAAAGATTCGCCTGGCTCATTATTGCTATAACCGGAGTCCTATCTTCTATTAGGGAAATTGTCCCGTGTTTTAGCTCTCCTGCTGCGAAAGCCTCTGTGTGAATATATGAGACCTCCTTAAGCTTAAGGGCCGCCTCTATGGAAGTTTGGTAGTCAAGGCCACGAGCTATATAAAACAGGCTCTTTTGATCTTTTATCTCTTCTGCGAAGTCTTTTATTATCTCATCATCTTCTAGAATTTCTCTAATTTTTCCTGGAATCTTCCTTAAGCCTTCTAGGATTTCTCTATAATAATCATCATCTATTCTAGATAATTTCCTAGCAAAATCAAGGGCTAGGAAATAGAGATTTAGGACTTGGCTAGTGTAGGCCTTGGTGCTAGCTACAGCTATTTCTGGACCTGCATAGCAATATATGGATTTGTCAGCTTCCCTATCCATGGATGAGGCTAGGGTGTTTGTTATAAGAAGAGTTTTAGATTTCTTTTCCTTGGCAAAGCTTAGAGCCTTAAGGCTATCGGCTGTTTCACCTGATTGAGATATGAATATTACCAGGCTTTTCTCATCAAGGAAGGGATCATTATATCTAAACTCTGAGGCAAGATCACAGATTACTGGAATCTTGGCAAATTTTTCTATAAGAGTCTTGCCAAGAAGTCCTGCATGGTAGGCTGTTCCACAAGCCACTATATAAATTCTTTCAAAGTTTTCTAAATCTTCCTTAGTAAATGAGTCTCCATCGAGAATTACTTCATTATTTTTAAGATTTAATCTAATAAGCTCTTCTAGGACAGAGGCTTGCTCATTTATTTCCTTGATCATAAAATGGTCGTAGCCTGCCTTAGTCGCTGCATCGACTGACCATTCTATCTTTTTAATTTCTCTATCAACTACTTTTTCATCTTTGTCATAGATAGTGTAGGAATCTCCCTTGATATCTACGATATCTCCATTTTCTAGATAGATAACATCTCTGGTGTATTTTAAAAGAGATGGAATATCACTTGCCATCATGAAGGAATTTTCCATTATTCCTGCTACAAGGGGGCTTTCTTGTCTAATCCCAATAAGTCTATCTGGCTCGTCAGCTGAGATAATCCCACAAGCATAGGCTCCTACAAGTCTTTTGCGGACTTTTCTTACAGCCTCTAAGAGATCTCCCTCATAATACTTTTCAAGTAGTACAGCTATAACTTCTGTATCTGTTGAAGATTTAAACTTATAGCCTTCTTCTTCCAACTCCTTCTTAAGGTCTCTATAGTTTTCTATGATTCCATTGTGGACTACAGCAATCTTTCCGTTATTTGATAGATGAGGGTGGCTATTTACATCGTTGGCCTCTCCGTGAGTTGCCCATCTGATGTGGCCTATGCCGACTTTTCCTTCTATAGGATCTTCCTCTAAACCCTTCTTCAAATTTTCAAGCTTTCCAGCTTTTTTTACACAAGAAATCCCACAATCATCAATTACAGCTATGCCTGCTGAGTCGTAACCACGATATTCTAATCTTTCTAGCCCATCAATGATTACCTCTCTTGCATCTAGCTTTCCCTTATACGCTACTATTCCGCACATAGTAACCTCCTATTTAGTTTTTATGAGGCCACTGTATCTTCTCTGTCCATCTGATTGCTCAAATGTTTTGTCTAATACTAGGGCTGTGAACCCAGACAGCTCCCGCCGAATTTTCGATAACTGTCTTCCTCGTCATCCCATTAGGATCTGGCGCTTTACTATTTTTACCTCATCTTTATATTATACTCCGTAAATTTGGGCAAAACAAAATCCCCCAGCCTAGCCAGAGGATTCATTTTAGATTACTAAAGCTAAAATTATCAGAGGAGAAAGTATTAACAATACCCAAGGCATAAATACTCTCATCGCTGCTAGAAACATAGCTAATTGATCTTTGTTTTCGAGATTGTCCTTATCTAGGAGCCTCTCTTTTTCATAGATTTCTTTTTGGCTTTTGCCCTTAAATCTATCTATTGGAGCCTTCATATAGCGCTCATTTCTTCTAATTCTTCTTCTTTTTTAGCCTTTTCTATTTTGTTTTTCTCAAAAGCTTTTTGTTTTTCTTCTTCGCTTACATCAAGCAAGTGGCATGCTACGAAGTGGCCATCTTCTCTTTCCTTAAGTTCTGGCTCAAACTGGCCACAGATGTCCATAGCGTATTCGCATCTTGTATGGAATCTACATCCTTTTGGAGGTTTTACTGCTGATGGTATATCTCCTTCGATAACTTGTAACTCTTGGCCTTGATCTACGTCTGTTCTTGGGATAGCACGCAATAGGGCCTTGGTGTATGGATGGAGAGGATTTTCGAATATTCTCTCTGATTCACAAAGCTCTACCAAAACTCCAAGATACATTACCCCAATCCTATCTGATATATATTTTACAACTGATAGGTCGTGGGTTATGAAAAGATATGTTAGGTTGTTCTCATCTTTAAGGTCTTGAAGAAGGTTTATTATCTGAGATTGGATAGATACGTCAAGGGCACTTACAGCCTCATCGCAAACTATAAAGCTTGGCTTAAGGGCTAGAGCTCTTGCTATACCGATTCTTTGTCTTTGTCCACCTGAGAATTGGTGAGGGTATCTATGAAGGAAGTAAGGAGCAAGTCCGCACTTTTCCATAGTTTCTCTGATATACTCATTGTAGCCTTTTTCTTTTCTGCTCTTAAAGAGCTCATGGCCTAGAACACCTTCGCCGATGATATTTCCTACAGTCATCTTTGTATCCAAGGATCCGTAAGGGTCTTGGAAGATCATTTGTAGATCTTTCCTTAAGGCTCTCATTTCCTCGTTGTTAAGCTCAGATAGGTCGATTCCATCATCTCTCTGATCTTCAAGCTCAGCAAATCTCTCGTCATTTTCGAAAGTTTTTCTATAGGCTTCTATAGTTTGATCTTTCTCTTCGATTTCTTTAGTCTTGGCAGATTTTTGGCTGATTAAATCCTTATATCTGACATCTTCTTCTAGGAATTTCTCGTATTCTTCCCAGGTCCTTGATCTCATTTGAGTTTTTTGCTCAATCTCTTCGATCTTTTCTAGGATGCCCGTTCTTTGTTTAAGGATGTCATATTTTTCCTTAAGCATGGTAGATACCTTGTTTAGGTCATCACTTGCAAGAAGTCCCCCAGCAATCCTAACCATATTTAGGTAGTTTTCCTCTAGGTCACGGCGCTTAAACATAGCCTTTTCGTTAAGCTCAGCTCTTTTTTCGTCTGTATCAGCCTTTTCTAACTCTTCGTAAATCTTATTTAAAGCATCGATTTCTTCGTGATATTTAGGGAATTGACTAGGAATCTTTTTGATCATATCTAGCATATAGGCTGGAGCAGTTTCTTCTATGGTCTTTCCATAGTAAAGAGTAGTTCCTTCTGTTTGATCATAGATTTGTAGGAGGGTTCTACCGAAAGTGGACTTACCACATCCAGATTCTCCTACAAGACCCAGGGTTTCTCCTTGATAGATATCTAGGCTAATAGACTCATTAGCATGAACATACTCGCCTGGTCCCTTGTTAAATATAGACTTTTTCTTAAGAGGGAAATACTTCTTTAGATTTCTTATTTTAAATAAGACTTTTTTATCACTATTCATTCTCTTCCCTCTCCTTTCTATTTGGATAATGACATCTGATCTTTTGATTTTCATTTACTGAAACTAGATCAGGCATCACTTCTATACATTTTTTAGTAGCATACTTACACCTATCTGCAAACTTACATCCTTTTGGAAGGTTAAGTGGGTGTGGTACTGAACCTGGTATGATGTCAAGTCTTTCATTTCTATCTGATGTGATAGATGGAATTGAATTTAGTAGGGCTACGGTATATGGGTGGTTGTAGTCTGTGATATCGTGTTTGAAGATAAATTCAACTGGAGATTGCTCCACGATTTGTCCGCAATACATTACTGCAACTTCATCAGCCATTTGATTTATTACACCGAGGTCGTGGGTAATAAATAATATTGATGTACCTGCCCTTTCCTTTAGATCATTCATAAGCCTTAGGATTTGAGCTTGGATGGTAACATCAAGGGCTGTTGTAGGCTCATCTGCTATAAGTAGCTTTGGCTCACAAGCAAGGGCCATAGCAATCATAACTCTTTGGTTCATTCCTCCAGATAGCTCGAAAGGATATTGCTTGGCTACTACATGTGGGTTAGGAATCTTAACAGCTGCAAGAAGCTCTTCACATCTTTTAGCTGCTTGTTTCTTATCCATTTTCTTGTGGAGGATAAGAACTTCTGAGATTTGTTTTTCTACAGTAAAGACTGGGTTAAGGGAGCTCATAGGCTCTTGGAATATCATAGATATTTTATTGCCTCTGATATGCTCCATTTGGCTAGTCTTAAAGTCAGATATTTTTTCTCCATCGAATATTATCTCACCATCGTAAATCTTTTGGTTTGACTCAAACAGTTGGAGTATACTCATAGCTGTTTGACTCTTACCAGATCCACTTTCTCCAACAAGACCCAAGGTCTTACCAGCATCGACTGTAAAAGATACGTCATTTACAGCCTTGATAAGACCACGTCTTGTTTCAAAGTAGGTGTGTAGATTTTTTATTTCTAATAAACTCATTTTATAACCTATCTTTCGTTTGCTCTTGGGTCGATGGCATCTCTTAGGGCGTCACCGATTAGGTTTACAGAAAATGATGTCAAGAATACTGCAAGTGCTGGGAATACCCATCTCCACCAGTAAGTATTTAAGACGTCTGATGATTGGGCTGCAGTTAGCATATTACCCCAAGAAGGAGTTGGCTCTTGTACACCAAATCCTAGGAAGGATAGACCAGATTCTGTTAGTAAGTTTCCGGCATAACCTATAGTAGCATTTACAATTACTATTGATAAGATATTTGGGAAGATGTGCTTAATCATAATAGACCAGTTCTTAACTCCCAAGGCTCTTGCTGCCGTTATATAATCTCTTTCTCTTTCGGCAAGTATTTGTCCACGAACAAGTCTTGCTAGCCCCGTCCAACCAAGTAGACCTAGAAGAATCATAACCATAGTGATCCTTTGCTCTTGGCTTGCTCCTGGTGGCAATAGGGCTGATAGAGAAATCAACATTGGATAGAATGGGAAAGATGCCACTATCTCAGAAAATCTCATCAATACATTGTCTATCTTTCCGCCGGCAAAACCTGAAATCATACCGATTAGTACACCTAGGGCTATCTGAATTACAGTAGAGATCAAGGAAATTACCATAGTCATCTTACCACCGTGGATTAGTCTTGTGAAAATATCACGACCTTGATCATCCGAACCGAATCTAAAACCATTTAGACCCCAAGTTTCGATTTTGCCTTCTTTATTTACTGCATAGTTGTTGAAATATGAAGAGTAAATTTGATCAAATTCTCCTTCTGGAGTCCCTAGCTCACCATAGTTTTCCTTACCCCATTGGTAGATTTTTCCATTTTCATCAAGGGCTGTGAATACTGAATCACTTGCCTTGATATCTACAAGAGGAGCTTCAAATTTAGGTATAGCATCTCCTGAAACCTTATCTCTAGAAGGTCCCCAAACATAGAGCTTGCCATCTTCTGATAAGGCTGCTGCTGATGAGGAAGTTAGG
>CABQOK010000024.1 GCA_902465755.1 uncultured Anaerococcus sp. | reverse complement strand
AAAATACAGACAGATAGAAAAGGCCCTAAAAGAAGAAAGTGAAAAAGAAGAAGAATACAAAAAGTTAAAAGATCTAATAGAAAAGTCAGAGCTTGCAAATAATATTTCTATCTTTGAAAAAAACTACCAAGGTGCTCTTACAGATATCGATAAAAACAATGCTAATCTCGAAATCTTGAAAAAAGATGAGAAAACTGCTCTTAAAACAAAAGAAGAAGTAAGGGGAAAGTACGAAAAGCTTACCGAGGATAGATTAAAGCTTGATAAGCTAAAAAGAAAAGCAGAAGATATAGAAAATACTATCCTTTCATTGGAGAAGTTTAAGGAAGCTGAAATAGCCTACAAATCAATAGAAGAAAGGACAAAGCTATTAGATCAAACTCAAAAGGAAAGAGAAATTCTAGAAAAGATTTGGCAAAAGAGCGAGAGCTATTTGATCTAAATAACGAACTTTTAGCTGAAATTGCTGAAAAGGGAAGGTCTGAGAGTAAGAATCTATCCAATCTTAATGAAAACATCAGAAAAGAAGAGGACGACTTAAAAAAGCTAAAGGAGATAAAAGGCTACGAAGAAAGTCTCCTATCCCTATCCAAAGAAAAGGATAAGCTTGAATCCTCTGAGCTAAAGGCCAAGGAAAATGAAGATCTACTTATAATCAACAAGCTTATCGATAGGACAAACGAAGAGGGGATTTGCCCAGTATGTGGAAGTAAGCATGATGAGGAAATAGAGAAACATCCGATAGAAGACTACGACCTGGATAAGTTAAGAAGGGAACTTATAAGTAGTAGGGAAGCTATCAAACTTCGACAAAATCAAGTTGAAAAAATAAGAAAAGAGGTAGTTTCTGATAAAAATATAAGTGAGCTAGAGAATATCCTTGATGGAAATTATAAGAGGAAAGAAGAAATTGAGAACAATATAAAATCTTTGAGGGAAAATTATAAGCAAAAAGATCAGGCGAGAATTGCTTTTAAGAAAAAACTCGATAAAATCTACCAAGACCTAGAATTAAAAAAGAAAAAAGAAGATGAGCTAAGAAGGGATGCTCAAGATAATAAAGAAATTGAGATAGCTTACCTAAGCCAAAAGGATAAGATGAAAGACTTATCCAAAGAAAGTCTAGTAGATGAGAAAAAAATCCTAGAGAAAGAAATATTAGACTTGGATAAGGATATTACTGAAGTTAACAGGAACTATCAAAATGCAGAGCTTAAGATTAAGGAAATTCAAACAAAGATAGAAAACATCAAGGAAAATATAAAAGATCTTGACCTAAGAAGAGACAAGTACAAGGAAGAATTTGATAAAAAGCTAGAAGAAAACTTTGATAATATCGCTTCTTACAAGGAAGCTCTAGAAAATTATTCTGGATTAGCTGGTAAAAAAGAAGGAATGGAAGAATTTTTCAATAATTTGGAAAGACTTATGATAAGCGAGGAGAACTTTGCTTCATACAAGGATATGGAAGTAAGGGACCTCGATAAATTAAGAGGGAAAATTAAGTCAAAGGAAGATGAGAGAGAGATAATAAGGAATCAAAAGTCAGAAATTCACACTAGACTTGATAATTTCACCAAAGTCATTGCTAGGCTTAAGCTTTTGAGAAAAGATTATGAGATGAATATGAAAGAAAATGAATCTCTTGCCAGACTCTCCAAGGTGGCGGATGGGTCTTTCGGCAAGGTGAAAGGCAGGGAGAAAATCGACTTTGAGACCTTCGTCCTAACCTATTATTTCGATAAGGTACTAAAGCTTGCCAATATGAGGCTTCTCGCTATGACTGACAATCAATTCTCCATGGTAAGAAAGTCCGATACGACAGATCAAAGATCAAAGACAGGTCTTGATATAGAAATCCTCGATGCCAATACTGGAAAGATGCGTCCGGTATCTACTCTTTCTGGGGGTGAGAGCTTCCTAGCGAGTCTTTCCCTAGCCCTCGGTCTATCTGATGAGATCAGTATGGAAAATGGAGGAGTAAGGATTGATACTCTCTTTATAGATGAGGGCTTTGGAAGTCTGTCCAAGGATTATCTGGAAAATGCAATTTCAGCTATAGAAAAGCTCGCCTATGAGGATAAATTTATAGGACTTATTTCCCATGTGGATGAATTAAAAGAAGCAATCGATGCGAAGATTTTGGTTTTCTATGAGCCAAGCGAGGGATCAAAAGTGGAGGTGGAAGCATGATAGAGACAATTATTTCAAGATATCCCAAGGAGATGTCTACTTATATCTACAGGAAAATCGAAGAAGATTTAAAAAATGGCAAGAAGGATCTTTTGATAGTGCCAGAGCAATACACCCTCCAGACGGATATTAATTTTCTAAAAAATATTTCCTTTAAGGCGGTAATGGATGCCAAGGTATTAAGTTTCTCTTCTCTTAAAAGCTATATTGGAGAAAAAATCGGCCAAGCAAATGAGAAGTTTCTTACAAAAAATGGAAAGATTATCCTAATTTCCAATATCCTCCAAGATATGAATGATAAGCTTAGCCTATTTCAAAACAAATATTCCAACATAGAGTTTGTAAATAATATTTCTTCTTTAATCTCATCTATCAAGGACAATAATTTTGATGAAGACTTCTTTATGAAAATCGAAGAGAGTGATGATCCTATTACGAGGATTAAATTTAAAGAAGTGAAGATGATCTATGATGCTTACGAGAAGGAGATTTCTGGCAAATTCATAGACTCTGAGGATAGCCTATCTTATATTATAGAAAAACTTCCTCACTGTGACTTCCTAGCCGATACAGTATTTTACTTTGATAAGTTCGATAGCCTATCAGACCTTAAGCTTTCCTTTGTGGAGGGGCTTATAAATAGGGGAAATGAAGTTTTCTTTAGCCTAAATCTCGATACAGAATTTATTAATAGGAGTAGCTTTTCAGACTTGGAATTTTTCGACTCTACTGATAGGCTCTACAGAAAGTTAAATGAAATAACTAAGACTCACGATACAGTCCTTGATAATACAAGCCTTGCGAAAGAAGATATAGCCCATCTATCTAGAAACTTCGAGAGATTTAATCCTAAGAAATTTGGAGGAAGTCCTAATAATATTTGTTTCCTAGAAAATCCATCGACTAAGATGGAAGTCGAAAATACTGCAAGAATTATAAATTATCTAGTAAAGGATAAGGGCTACCGCTATAAGGACATCGCTATCTATATTTCAAGCGAAGAAGAATATAAAAATGAAATCGTAAAAGTCTTCAATAGATATGATTTGCCGATTTTTATGGATTCTGATAGGAAGCTTATAGATAATCATATAGTAAAGACATTTTTGGCTATTTTAAGACTTGTGATTTATAATTTTAACAGTCAAGACTTAAGCTATTTTTTAAGGTCTGGTCTTTTTAGCTTCTCAGAAAACTTTGAGGAAAAGGCTATAATCTTTGAAAATTATATCAAAAATAGGAAGATTAAGGGCAAGATGTTTCTTGAGGACAAATACTTTGCCTATGATGAAGACTTCTACAAAAATCTCTACGAGAATGATCCCAAAAGAGAAGAGAAACTAGGGGCAAAGACTTACGAATACCAAGTTATAAATGAGCTAAGAGATAGGATTTTGGACCTTCTTAAACCTCTTTTAGAGCTAAAAGAAGAAAAGACCAGGGATCTTTGTATAGGAATCTTTAATATTATAGATGATAAAGACATAAGAAGGGGAATCGCTAGCTTCCAAGAAATCTTAAAAGAAAGCGGAAGGCTTGATGAATACAAGGAAAACGACCAGGTCTGGGATAAGTTTGTAGATATACTCGAAGAGATTGTAGACCTCATGGGAGAAAGGAGTTCGAGCCTTAGGAAGATTTATTCCTTGATTGAAGCTACATGTAAGGACATCAATGTAGGAATTATCCCACCTAGTAAGGACCATATAGAGATAACAAGTTTTGCCAGAGCGAGGATTGCCGATAGGGGAGTAAACTTTGCTCTAGGCTTAAATGATGTTTTCTTTCCTTCAAATAATAGGGAAGACCTCATTGTAGGCAAGGGAGAAAAGGATAAGCTAAGGGCCCTTGACCTTGACCTAAAGGTCTTTGATGAGGACTACGAAGAGCGTGAGAAGCTAGTTTTTTATAAGCTAATTACCATATCAGATAAGCTCTTCTTATCGTATTCCCTTGCCAATAGGAAAAGTGAAGCGATCAATAAATCAATCATCCTAAATTCTATTATGAATATCTTCTCTGATAGGGAAGGGAATACTTACGGGATGGTTTATGGCAATGACTTGGGTCTTTCAATAGAGAAATTTTCCTACAAGACTATGGAAGTAAGAGCTCTAAGAAGTATCAGACAGATGATGAGAAATGAGAATGTAGATGAAAATGATAAGGAAATCGCTAGGGCCTTTATCAAATATCTTAAGGAAAATGACTCATATGAGTTAATAGAAAAGGGTCTAAACTTTACTAATGATAAGAAAAATCTTAGAGAAGACTTGGCAGCTTCTTTATATAAGAAAAACCACTTCAATGTAAGTGAGATCGAAAGCTATTCTAGGTGCCCTTACAAGTATTTCATAAACTACGGCCTAAGGCCAAATATCGACGAAAGCTATGAAGTAGACCATATGGAATTGGGAAATATTGTCCACAAGCTTTTCGAGGATATTTCAAGAAACTTATCAGAAAAAAACATAGAAGAGCTTAAGGCAAGTGATCTTGAAGATATATTGATAGAAAACTTCAAGGAAGCCACCCTTAGAAATCTCGACAAGACCAGAAGAGAAGATCCTAGGAATAAATTTATCCTAAATAATGTCCTAAATTCTGCCAAGAGAAATTCGGAAAAGTTAATGGACCAGGTAAAAAACGGGGATTTCAAAATCTACGCTGTAGAAAAAGACTTTGGATATGAAAAAGAAGACAATCTACCAAAAGTATATGTTGACGATAAAAATTATATGAGAGGAAGGATCGATAGGATCGATAAGGCTGGCAATTTTGTAAGGATTATCGACTACAAGACAGGCAAGAAAACCTTCAAGATTATAAATCTCCTAAATGGTCTAGACCTCCAGCTTTTAGTTTATATGATGTCGGCTACAGAAAATGAGAAAGACCTCATGATTCCCGTAGGATCATTCTACATGCCCCTATATGATGAGATGGAGTCAGTAAATAGCGAGGGATATTCTCCTGAGACCGTAGAAAATGCAATGAATGATAAGTTTAGGATAAATGGTCTTATAGTTAAGATTAACGAAGAAATCTTTAAGATAATCGATAAAAATGCTGAAAGTCCAAAGGATTCTAGTATACTTGATTACAAAAACTCAGATGTCCTTAGCCCTGAGGAAGTGACCAAGCTTGAGCAATTTGCCAAAAATCTTGTGGGAGAATTTATTAAAAATATCAAAGAAGGAGATATCAGCCTCAAGCCTTTGGCCTACGATTCAAATAGGAATGAGTGCCAGTATTGCGACTTTAAGGGAATATGTAAGTTCGATGAGACTATCGACCAGCTTCGTTACAGGAATTTTGATAAGGATAAGACAATAGAGGATTTGGGAGGTGAAGATGACTAAGATGGAATTTAGCAAAGACCAAAAGGCTGCTATAGAAACTAGAGGCAAAAATATAATAGTTTCGGCTGCGGCAGGATCTGGTAAGACCAGCGTTCTTGTAACGAGGATTATCCGCCTTCTTATAGAAGATAGGAAGGATATAGCAAGCTTTATTATAGTTACCTTTACCAACAAGGCCTCAGTCGAGATGAAAGACAGGATAAGGACTGCCCTTGAAGAAGAGCTAAAGAAAAAGGGAAGTGATGGTAAGTTTATCAAAGACCAACTCAAAAACTTAAAGCATGCCCAAATCAAGACCCTCCACTCCTTCTGTGCGGATATGCTAAGGGAAAACTTCTATTATTTCGACGACCTATCTCCAAACTTTAAGGTAATAAGTGAAAATACGGCGACAATCCTAAAGTCAAATGCCATTGATGAGGTCTTTGATAAAAGATATGAGCAGATGGATCCTGCCTTCGAAAACTTCCTCCACAACTTCGCAAGCAATAAATCCGATAGTGGAGCCAAGGACATAATACTTAAAACTTACGAGAAAATCATGGCTGAAGTAAGGCCAATTGCTTGGCTAGATCAGGCGACTTCGGAAGGCTTCAAGCTTGACAAGTTTAAGGAAACTGTAAGAGGCGAAATGAATCTAATCCTAGATCTTTCGAGAACTAATTATGACTTCACTATGGGTCAAGGCATGCGTGATAAGCACCAAGAGCTAATCTTCGATGATTTTTCAAAGATAAACGACCTTACTATCTTGCTTGATAAGGATTGGGATAAGTTTATAAGAAAGATTTCTAAGACTAAATTTGGAAGGATATCTAAGTCCAAGAAGGATGTCGAAGAAGATTATAGCTTTATCAAAGATACTAGAGACCTCTATAAGGAAGATATCAAAAATGTGGCCAAGTTTGTAACCAATACAGATAGCCTAACCATGGAGCTTTTTGCCAAAAAGGAAGAAGACCTTCTTTCTGAAATCAATGTCTTGGTCAAAGACTTTATGAAGGTCTATCAAAGGCTTAAAGAAGAAAAGGTCTATCTTGACTTTTCTGATATGGAGCATAAGTTTATCGACTTGATCGATATAGAAGAAGCTAGAAATAAGCTTAGGGAGACTTACAAATATATATTCTTTGACGAATATCAAGACTCAAACGAAATCCAAAATTACATTATAGAAAAGCTTAAGGGAGAAGATAATCTGTTTTTTGTAGGAGATGTCAAGCAGTCCATCTATGGATTTAGGAGGGCCGAGCCAAAACTTTTCCTAGAAAAACTAGAAGCTTATGAAAAAGATGATAAGTCAGTGAGGATTGACCTTAACAAGAACTTTAGATCTCAAAAGGACGTCCTAGACTTTGATAATTTTATCTTTGATAGGCTAATGACTAAGGAAGAAAGCGACATCGACTATAGAGATGGCGGCCACAGACTTAACTTCAATAAGAATGAGCAAAGTGCTTATGAAAGAGCTAATATAAAGGTTATTGATAGCAAAATCCGTGAGGAAGATTATCTAGTCAAACTTATCGAAGAAATCAGGACCATGGGCTACGAATATCGTGACATAGCGATTCTCTTAAGAAGTGGAGGGAAATCCTATGTCTACGAAGAAGCCTTCAAGAAGGCGGAGATTCCATTCTTTAACGATATAAGCAAGGTTTCCTTTAGGGCTGTTGAGGTTACATTTTTCATCAATCTTTTAAAATATCTTGTCAATCCAAAAGATGACCTAACACTTCTATCTATGCTTCGATCTGAAATCTTCGATTTCGATGAAAATGATTTGGTTGAAATTAGATTAAGCTCTGATTCATATTCCTTCACCAAGGCCTTTGATGAATATGACGGGGATGAAGAAATAATTGAGAAAATCAATGACTTTAAGACGATCTTTGCTGACTTAACTTATGTCAAAAACCTCCTTTCACTTTACGAATTTGCCAACTATGTTTTCGAAAAGACAGGATTTTATGAATATTTGCTGGCAAGAGATAGGGCAAGTGATAGGATAAATAATGTCGAAAGTTTTATAGATATAATGGATGAGTATGATAGGTCTAATGACAATGGCCTATTTGGATTTTTGGACTTTGTAGATTCACTTTCTATGAATCAAACTGACAATATCCAAACGACGAGAGAGCTTTCTGAGGCGGAGGATCTAGTTAGGATAATGACCATTCATAAGTCCAAGGGCTTGGAGTTTCCAGTAGTAATCCTTGCAGACTGTGGCAAGAGATTTAACAACAAGCATTTACGTGAACCAATTGTCTTTGATGATGATGTAGGAATTGGGATCAATCTTTCTGATTATGAAAACAAATTGAGATTCTCATCTCTTAGGAAAAACCTCATCAATGATAAAATCACTAAGGAAAATAAGAAAGAGGAGATGCGAATCCTTTATGTAGCCATGACTAGGGCAGAAGAGATGCTCTTTATCACAGGCGAGAGAAATCTCAAGACAGTAGGAAGATTAAAAGGACGAATTGATTTTCTCAATATGTCTACCTATATGGATTGGATCCTTTCGATTCTATCAAGGGATAAGGTCTCAGAGGACTTATTTGAAGACTATGAGACCAATGCCCTAGATGGCCTAGCTTCCCTTGAAGTCATAGAAGAAAGCGATCCTATTGATAAGTTTGAGTCTAAGGATATTACATACTTTCTTAAAAGTGAAGATGTAAATCAAGAAATTTATAATAAACTTAAGGAAATCTTCGATAATCCTTACCCTTATGAGGACCAAACTAGGGAATCTATCAAAAGATCGGTTACAGAAATAAGTAAGGACTTTGATCCTTCCCTTGACGGCTATAGGCTTCCTAACTATGAAGAAAACGAGCTAGCAGGAGACTTTAGGAAGGCGAGCTTTGTATCAGAAGAAAAATCCTATAAGGCTGTTGATAAGGGAACTATGATCCATAGAATCTTCCAAGCCCTAGACTTTAAGGACTATGATAAGGTAAGCCTTAAGGAAGAAATCGATAGGCTTATTAGGGAAAAAAGGATTGAGGAAGAGAGCTTGGACTTTGTAGACTTAGATAAAGTCCTGGGCTTTTTCGAAGATCCTTTTATCAAAGATATATCCCAAAAGGCTACAAATATCAGAAAAGAAGAGTCCTTCCTGATGACCTACGAGGACTATTATGTCAATGGACAGATAGATTTGATATTTGAAATAGATGACAAGGTAATCTTAATAGATTTTAAGACGGATAGGGCAAAGAGTGAAAACTTATATAAGAAACAAATCCAAATTTATAGACAGGCTATAGAAAAATCTCTAGGAAAAAAAGTAGAGACGTCTCTAATCTACTGGTATAACTTTAAGGAATTTACTAAAATCGAATAAGAACAAAGTAAAAAACGACGAGAATAAAGCTTATCTAAGTTCCTTCTTCGTCGTTTTCATTTATTTATTCTTCTGTAATTATTTTTGTATCGTCGTATTCGATATAGTTAAAATAGTGGTCGATTTCATTTAAGTCGGCGTTTTGATAGATTGTAGTCATCTCTTCGTTCATTTCTCCTATCAGAGCTAGGATAAAGACACGGAGGGACTTCTGGCCGAAGAATTTATCAGATATGTTCATCTTCGCTCTCCTTACAGCTCTGGAGTGGGCGATTGTCTTTGCAAGGTCTACTCCAGTGATGGAACTCTTTTTAGTGATAAATCTTGAAAAGAAATCTAATAAATCTCTTAGGGTATCTACCCTTCCTATAAGATATTTATAGGCGAAGTTTACTGGAAAGCCCTTGGTTTGGATGAGACTTTCGAAAAACTCTTTCTTTGATCCGTTTTTTTCAAGGATTATGGCCCCAGTAACTGTGTCAAATACCTCATTTATCTCAGAAGCTGCATAGTCTAAAACAATATTAATTATATCATAGTCGGAATCGTTTATATTATCGATCATCTCCGTAATATATGAAGGTCGATTTTCATCACTGGTTGACCTATATTGATAGATATAATTACAAAAGTCATAGAAAATATGTCCCTTATCATCAATCGGCATGGCAAAAATTTTAGATGAAATCTTATCCATTGCGGTGATTACAAAATGCGGACTTAAGATTTTTTCGGCTTGGCTTATGATTATATCGATTGCATCTTCTATATTTCTAGCCTTTATAAAAAGTGTATTCATCAAGGCCTTGACCCTAAACTCGTACTCGTAGTTTAAGTTACTTATTACAATCCTTCCTATATACCTGCTATAGATTGGGAAGTACTCAGCAATTTTTGGAAAAACTATCTCATTCATATATCCCTGGTATGGAATATCCATTCCGGTTTTTGATCTTAAATTATCTATAATTATTTTTTTATAATCAATCTTATCGAAAAAAGGATTGTTGGCTTGGATCCTAATATAGTTGTGGATTACCTCTTTTAGGCTAAGCTGGTTGGTCATGGTGTGAAGGATTGCATCTTCTACTATTTCTTCCTCGCCATTATAGTCAGTGAAGGAGAAATTATCTATAAGCTCTGTTGTAACAAAAACTTCAAAGCCGTGGTCTGTAGAGGTCTTGTTGTTGATTTTTATATGCCTAATAGGAAGTGGGTAGGTTATGGTCGATCCTGTTTGGATATCATAGATTATATTTCCTATCTCGCTTGTGTATTTGGCTGTTCCATTTTCGTGGAGGTGGCCTGTAAAGACAAACTTAACTCCGCTATCTGCAAGTATTTCTATTGGGGTCTTAGCATCAATCCTAGGATCCTCGTCTTCAAACTTATCCCTCCATTCTTTAATGATAAAAGGAGAAAAGGCAAGCTCTTGATTTCTGAAGTTTGGAAGGAGGGCGTGGTGGGCTACGACAATTACCATATCCTTTCTCTTCTTAGCTTCTTCAATTTTTTCTAGCATCCATTTAATCTCTTCTTTTGTAATAGATCCTGGAATATTCTCCCTTCCATCTCTATTTTTTTCTTCCCTATCAGCTGAGTAAATCGAAGTATCTAGAATAATTAAGCTTAAGCCATTATCGTCTATATAGTCTTTTTTAATCCTTGCCACATAGGAAAAATATCCATGGGCATAGTAGGAGTATTCTACATCTCTGTTATATTTTTTGTTGACAAAATCTAGATAGTTTTTAAAAATTTGACTATCCCTATAAAACTCTAATATGGAATCATCCTCATAGATAAAATTATAGATTTCTTCAAATTCTCTCGGACTAACATTTTTAGTCTTCTGATCCTTAGAGAAGTCATAGGCCCTGTGGCAGTTGATGTCGTGATTACCTGGTGTAAGGAAGATTTTCCTCCTAGGATCCTTATTCTTCCAATCTTTTAAATAATTTGCGACTAGCTTATGAGACTTATACTCTCCTTCTTTGACCATATCTCCAGGAAGGATTAGGTAGTTACTACCCGCCCTATCTACAATTTCTAGGGCACGCCTAAAAAGCCCCTCGCTTTCTACGACAAGCTTTCTTTCTACTTTTAGCTCCTTGATGAAACTTTCGCTTGGTCCCATTAGCTCACCTGCTAGAACATGGGGGTCGGATATAATCGATATATCAAAATCTTCTATAAAATTTTTTTCTCTTTCTTCATTAATAGTACCCTTTGCCCTTATCATTTTGTGCCTGAA
>CABQOK010000023.1 GCA_902465755.1 uncultured Anaerococcus sp. | reverse complement strand
AACCTTCCACTCCGGTGGTATCGCAGGCGTTGGAATTACCCAAGGTCTTCCAAGAGTTGAGGAGTTATTCGAAGCGAGAAAGCCAAAAGGACTTGCCTACATCGCAGAAAACTCCGGTACAGTAACTCTTATCCAAAACGAAAAGAAGACAGACGTAGAAATCTTATCAGACGATGGATTTGCCAAGAAATACAACATCCCATTCGGATCTAGAATCCTTGTAAGAGATGGAGATGTAGTAAGAAAGGGTGACCAACTAACAGAAGGATCCCTTGATCCACACGATGTATTGAAGGTTTTAGGCAAAGTCGGAGTCCAAGACTACATCACAAAAGAAGTCCAAAAAGTGTATAGACTTCAAGGTGTAGAGATCGACGACAGACACATAGAAGTTATAGCTCGTCAAATGCTTAAGAAAGTAAAGATTGAAGAAGCAGGAGATACAGAGTTCCTCCCAGGCTCCCTTCAAGATAGACGTGAAGTCGATATAGAAAACGAAAAGATGATAGAAGAAGGAAAAGAAGCAGCGACATACAGTCAAGAGCTCCTTGGAATCACCAAGGCTTCCCTTGCTACAGAAAGCTGGCTATCAGCAGCATCCTTCCAAGAAACAACCAGAGTCCTAACAGATGCCTCAATTAAGGGCAAGGTCGATGACCTCAAGGGACTAAAAGAAAATATCATCATAGGTAAGCTAATCCCAGCAGGTACGGGACTTAAGACCTACAATGACGTAGAAATCGACTACGAAACAAAAGAAGCAGAAGATGCACAAATAGCAATGAACATAGAAGCTATAGAAAAAGAAGCCGAGAGCGAAGAAGCTACTCAAAAATAAAACTAAGGCCCGAGCAATCGGGCTTTTCTTGTGGGCAATTTTAAATTACTTCTTTGTACTGGTAAAAATAATTTTATAATTAGATTGAATTTCTTATCTTTATGAACCGAGTAATCTCAAGCTTAATTGAAAGAAATTTGAAAATAAAATAATGATTATAAAAAATATTTTGGAAAGTTTGTAGATGGATTTAGTTTCATTAAGAATACTGAAGTTTATAAAGAGAATAAAATTTCAAAGAAAAAACTAAGCCAAACTTTTAAGTCTAGCTTAGTTATAATTTATGCCAAATACTCATCGGCCTCCTTGAGGCCTTTGATTATTTCTAGATTCTGTGGGCAAATTCCTTCACATTTACCACATTCTATACACTCAGTAGGACTTACGCCTTCTTCTAGATAATCTTTATATTCCTTTCTGGATTTATCAGCTTCATCATAGAGATAGGCTTTGTTCCATAGGCCGAATACCTTTGGTATATTTATATCTACTGTGCATGGAAGACAGTATTCACAAGCTGTACAGCCTATACGCTCGCGACTTTTGTATACTGCCCTTGCTTTTTCGTAGAAGTTCTCATCTTCTTTTGTTAGAGAATTGTAGTCGGTTGTGCTAGCCATCTCTATATTTTCCCTAACTTGGTCTATATCATTCATGCCTGATAGGACAGTCATTACATTCTCAAGACTTAATGGAAACTTCAAGGCTTCTTGGGCAGGGGATAGGTCGGTAAAGTCTTTAAGCAAGTCCCTAACCTCTTCTGGAGGATTGGCGAGCCTTCCGCCCTTAACTGGCTCCATTATAACGACAGGGATTCCCATTTCTTTGGCAAGCTCATAGCCCTTTAGTCCTGCTTGATAATTAACATCGAGGTAGTTGAGTTGGATTTGACAGAAGTCCCAGTCATAGGCCTTGATGATTTCCTCAAAGGCTGGATATTCGTCATGAAAGGAGAAGCCAACGTGCTTTACTATTCCTTTTTCTTTGATTTCTGTAAGGAAATCAAGGACTCCAAGCTCTACAACTTGTCTAAATCTCTTAACGTCCAGAGAGTGGAGGAGGTAGAAGTCTAATTGGTCCGTTCTTAAATTATCCAATTGCTCATTTAATAATTTGTAGAAATCGTCACTTTCCTTAACAAGCCAGCATGGAAGCTTAGTAGTAAGCTTTATCTTGTCACGTAGTTTGTTCTCTTCTAGAAATTCTCCTATAAATTTTTCACTTTTCCCGTCATGATAAGGATAAGCGGTATCTATATATGTAAGTCCCTTATCGATTGCTTCTAGTATGTCTTTGGATGAAGCTTCCTTATCGATCTTTCCATTATCGCCATCAATTGTCTTAAATCTCATACAACCAAAACCGAGTCGTGAGATTTTTTCACCATTTAAGTCGAAATATTTCATAAAAACTCCTTTTCATAGTATTCTTCATTATTGTATCATAAAAGTTAAGTAAATATAAAGACAAGGAAAAATATTTCCTAAAGAAGTCAAGTTTGATATAATAAAAGGGAAGGAGGATTTAAATGAGAAAATCAAAATCTAGACACTCCTACAATACAAAGGGAGTTTCAAATATTGCTTCATTTATATTAATGGGCATTATAGTGGGCCTTGCTATAGGATTTTTTAAACAAGCCATTCACTTTGTTTCTCTTAAAATGATAGGCCTAATATCTTTAGTTCATGAAAAGCCTATATATGCCTTTGCTATTATTATTTTATTTATAATTATTGGAACATTTATTTATCTCTTGTCTAAAAGAGATCCTAATATCAACGGCTCTGGCATTCCTATAATCTATGGCATGCTTGATAATAAGTTTACGGTGGACAGTCCTAGAACCCTCATTAGAAAATTTATCGCAAGCACACTTGCTATTGGATCTGGCCTAACCCTAGGTAGGGAGGGCCCATCAGTGCAAATCGGAGGACTTATAGGAGATATAGTCCACAAGGCTACTAAGTCAAAGGAAAACAAGAGATACTTTATTGGATCAGCTGCAGGAGCAGGAATCGCTGTAGCCTTCAACGCTCCAATAGCAGGAATGTTATTTACAGTAGAAGAGATATTCAAAAAAACTGATAGGAAAGTCTTCCTATCGACAGCAATAACGATTTTTACAGCGATAATAACAGCTGATATTGCCTTTGGCAACCATCCAGCCCTACTTGACGTTCCAAACTTCGAAGTAATGCACTTATCTATGATTGGAATTTTGATAGTGCTTGGAATCTTTGTAGGACTTTCGGGAGTGTTTTTCAATTACTGTGTAATCGGATCTAAGGCTGTATATAAGAAGATAAATATCAATCCCTACATAAAATTCCTGATACCTTTTGTAGTAACAGCAATTGTCTTGATGATAGATATAGATCTATTTGCATCAAGTGAAGATTTTATATTCTTGGCAACCAGGGGAAATGTAAGCTTACTTAGACTTATAGTCTTATATTTCATGAAAATATTTCTCCTATGCCTAGCTTTTGGAGCAGGAGTATCAGGAGGAAGCTTGGTACCACTTCTAGTAATAGGTTCTCTCGTAGGAAATATAGTAGCGACAAGTCTGGTAATGGCAGGTCTCCTTGATCCATCATTCATATTCGTATTTAGCATACTAGGAATGTGCGGCCACTTCTCAGCAATAGTAAGAGCACCTATCACAGCCATTATCCTAGTCCTAGAGATGACTGGAGGAGCCTTCGAATATTTACTAGGAATATCAATAGTAAGTCTAATAGCCTACAGCATAGCAGAAATATGCAAATCCAAACCATTTTATGAACATTTGTATGAGTTGATGGTAAAGAAAGAATAATTTATAAGCAATAATAAACACTCTCCTAATTTATAAGAGAGTGTTTATTTTAGTATTTAAGATCTATTTCATTTTTGTCAAGAAATTCTATATATTCATCTGATGGTCTTTTATTTGTAACTAAAGTATCTACATCTTCTAATTTAGCATAGGTCATAAGTGAACTAATTCCAATTTTTGAATCATCAACTAATAAATATATATAATCAACTATCGAGCAAATCATACTTTTGATCTCTTGTTCTATCGGGTTTTTATTTGTCAACCCATCCTTAATAGTAAGACCAGAAGTACACATAAAGGCCTTATCAATATTAAAATCTTTGAGTGCAGGAGACCTTCCCCAATAGGTAAAGGAGTTACTCGTATGATTATAGTAGTTACCTACTACGAATAAGTTCACATTATCCATAGATGCTGCTTTCTTAATAATAGATAAGTTGTTAGTAAATATTGTCAATTGTATATCTTTATCTAACTCATTTAATAAGTTTTCTGCTGTAGTTCCAGAATCTATGAAAATCCTATCACCATTTTTAATTAAATCTTTGGCTATATTTATTATATGGGCTTTTTCATTTTTATTTAAGCTTTCTCTTTGTTCAAAAGTCATGAGTTTATCCGACTTTGCTTTAGCACCACCGTATATTTTAGTGATTATATTATCTTCTTCTAATTTCTTAAGATCTCGCCTTACTGTTACTATTGAAACATTAAATTTTTCAGATAACTCTTCTGTAGTAACTTCTCCCTGATTTATTATATAGTTACCCATATTTGAAATTCTGTCGTTATTCATTATTTTACTCCGTATTTATTATTCTTTTGATAATATTATAACTTTTAAAAGCAAATTAATCAAATAAAAACGTTTTTTCTCTTGACATATTATCAAAACAATCATATAATTGAATTAGAAATGATAAAGTTAATCAAATAAATGATCGATTTGAACGAAAGGAGTATTTTTTTGGCTAGTTTAAAAAGAGAATGTTTAAATATTGAATTAGGCAATTACAAATTACTACAAAATATTGAGCCTGAAAAATCAATTTTAAAATATATCGGACTAAGAGCCTTAGAGTTAAGTGAAAAATCCGAGTACAAGGAAAGTTTAGAGGGTTTGGAAGCTTGCGTCACAGTTATATGTGGTAAGGCGAATGTTAAAGTTGAGGAAAACGAATACAAGGACTTAGGGAGAAGAGCAAATAACTTCGATAGAAATCCTACCGATTCTGTTTACATAACGAACAAGGATTCGTTTGAGATAAGTTCTGATTCTAGCGCAAGAGTAATCATATCATATGCTTTATCTGATAAGGTATTAGAATCAAAATTAATCAAAGCAGAAGACAATAGTGTTGAAAAAAGAGGAGTAGGAATGAATAGGAGATTAGTAAACAACATTCTCCCAGATTCATCTGAAATTTCAGATAAACTCATAGTAGTGGAAGTATATACTGATGAAGCAAATTGGTCATCATATCCACCACACAAACACGATACAGCAAGTGAAAACGAAACATTCCTTGAAGAGATTTATTATCATGAGATGGATAAGGAACAAGGATTTGTTTTCCAAAGAGTTTATACAGATGATAGAGTGTTAGATGAAACTATGAGTGTATACAATAAGGATGCTGTTATGGTTCCTAGAGGATACCATCCGGTAGCTGTTCCTTACGGATACAATTCATATTATCTAAATGTAATGGCAGGTCCAAACAAGGAATGGAAGTTCCACAATGAGAAAGATCATGAATGGATTCTAGATAGGAAGGATGTAAAATAATGAGATTAATTAAGAACTATGTAAACGGCGAGTGGATTGAATCTAAAGCAAAAGAGTTTGAAGATGTATATAACCCAGGTGATGGTGAAGTAGTTGCTAAATGTCCGCTTTCAACAAGAGAAGAGACAAAAGAAGCAATCGAAAATGCAGCTAGTACATTTAAAACATGGGGCAAAACATCAGTTCTAAAAAGACAAAAAATCCTATTCAAATTACAACAACTTTTAGTCGAACACACTGATGAGCTTGCTAGACTTATTACTTTAGAAAATGGTAAGAACTTCAAAGAATCTAAGGGTGAAGTAGGAAGAGGAATTGAAAATGTTGAGCATGCTGCAAGTATTGCAAACCTTTTGATGGGAGACAATCTTTCTACTATAGCAACTGACGTTGAAGTTTCTAACTACAAATATCCTATAGGGGTTATAGGTGGTATAGCACCATTTAACTTCCCAATGATGGTTCCATTCTGGATGTTCCCAATGGCAATAGCTTGCGGTAACACAGTTGTTATGAAGCCAAGTGAGAAAACACCAATTCTAATGCAAAGAGTTACAGAACTTTGTGAAGAAGCAGGAGTTCCAAAGGGAGTTCTAAACGTAGTAAACGGTGGAGTAGAAGTAGTAAACGAAATTTTAGAAAATCCACAAGTTGCAGGTATTTCATTCGTAGGTAGTAAAAATGTCGGTGAAATAGTTTATAGAAAAGGCTGTGAACATGATAAGAGAGTTCAAGCTTTAGCCGGAGCGAAAAACCACACTATTATCCTAAAAGATGCAGATATTGATGATACAGTTACTAAGGCAATCGGTGGAGCTTTTGGTTCTGCTGGTGAAAGGTGTATGGCAGGTTCTGTAATCTTAGTTGAAGAAGAAATAGCAGATGAATTTGTTGAAAAATTCATTAAAGCAGCCAAAGAGCTAAAAGTTGGAGACGCATCAAAGGATGATGATGTATTCCTAGGACCTGTTATTAGAAAAGAAAATCAAGAAAGAACTTTCAAATATATTGAAACTGGTATAGAAGAAGGTGCAACTTTAGTTTTAGATGGTAGAGAGAACATTCCTGAAAAAGGATTCTTTGTAGGACCAACAATCTTTGATAATTGTAAAGTTGGTATGAAAATATGGTCAGAAGAAATATTTGCACCATTTGTGTCAATTATAAGAGTTAAGAACCTAAAAGAAGCTATTGATATAGCTCACCAAAACGAATTTGCTAATGGATCTTGTATCTTCACAAACAATGCCGCAGCTATAAGATACTTTAGAGAAAATATCGATGCAGGTATGTTGGGAGTTAACTTAGGAGTTCCAGCTCCAGTAGCATTCTTCGCCTTCTCAGGATGGAAACACTCATTCTACGGAGACCTTCACTGTAATGGTAAGGATGCGGTACTATTCTACACAAGAAGAAAAGTTGTTACTAGCCAACTTAAGACAGGAGAGTTTGACAAGTAATGAAATATATTAATTTTCCAGAAGATAGACAACTTGATCTAATTCTTATTGGAAGAGTGGCTGTTGACTTTAATCCTTCCCCAGAGGAAGGGTTCAAGCCACTAAGTCAAGTTGTAAAGTTTGAAAGATATATTGGTGGATCAACTGTTAATACAGCAATAGGAGTTAACAGACACGGACTAAAAGTAGGGATGATTGCGAAGGTTTCTGATGATCAATTAGGAGACTTTGCTCTAGATTATCTGAATAATGAAGAAAATATAGACACAAGCCACATAGTAAGAGCAAAAAATGGTGAAAAAATCGGACTTACCTTCACGGAAATGAAATCTGAAACTGAATCATCTATACTAATGTATAGAAATATGATAGCAGATCTTGCTCTTTCTGTAGAAGATATCGACTATGACTATATTAAACAGGCTAAAGCAATTCTAGTATCAGGAACTGCCCTTGCAGAAAGTCCTTCTAGAGAAGCAGTACTGAAATCGATTTTATTAGCTAAAAAGGCCGGCTGCAAGGTAATATTTGATGTTGACTTTAGAGATTACAATTGGAGAAATGACGATGAAATTTCAATCTATTATTCAATTGTGGCTAAACAAGCTGATATAATAATGGGCTCTAGAGAAGAATTTGATCTAACTGAAAAGTTAATCGTGGATGAACCATTATCTGATGAAGAAAGTGCAAATCTATGGTTTGGACATTCAGCGGACATCCTTGTGATAAAGCATGGTAAAAAAGGCTCAAATGCCTATGTAAAAAATGGAGAATCATATTCTATCAAGCCATTCCCAGTAAAAGCGAGAAAAGGCTTTGGTGGTGGAGATGGATATGCATCAGCCTTCCTTTATGCTTTATTTACAGACCATGATATGATTGAATGCTTAGAATATGCTTCCGCAGAAGCATCAATGATGATAAGATCAAATTCCTCATCTGACCTTCCAAATACAAAGGAACTTGAAGAGTTTATTAAAGAGGCTAAAGAAGAACACGGAGAATTCGTGGCGAGAGGTGATTTATAATGAAACTGACTATGGCTCAAGCAATAGTTAAATTTCTTGATAATCAATATGTAAAATACGATGGAAAAGTTACTAAATTTGTAGATGGTATGTTTACAATATTTGGTCACGGAATGGCAGTGGGTTTAGGTCAAGCCCTAGACCAAGATGACCATGATCTAAATGTTTATCAAGGAAGAAGCGAGCAAGGAATGTGCCATGTGGCAACAGCCTTTGCAAAGCAAAACAACAGAAGAAAAATCATAGCCTGTACAGCATCGATAGGACCAGGTAGTGCAAACATGGTAACCGCTGCAGCGACAGCAACTGTAAATAATATTCCATTATTGCTATTTCCATCAGATACATTTGCATCAAGACAACCTGATCCAGTCTTGCAACAAGTTCAACAACCATATGATTTAACAATAACCACAAACGATGCTTTCAAACCAGTTAGCAAATATTGGGATAGAATAAATCGTCCTGAACAAGTAATGACAGCTCTAATCAATGCTATGAGAGTTTTGACAGATCCAGCAGATACTGGTGCATGTGTAATAGCAATGCCACAAGATGTTGAAGGTGAAGCTTACGATTATCCTGAGTATTTCTTCAAGAAGAGAATACATAAGATTCAAAGGACAGTTCCTATAGAAGAGGATATAGAAGAAGCAGCAGAGTTAATTAAAAACTCCAAATATCCACTTGCTATTATCGGCGGAGGAGTTAAATATTCAGAAGCTGGCGAAAGAATAGATGAATTTTTAAATAAATACAATATTCCATTCGGGGAAAGCCAATCAGGTAAATCTGCAATTAAGTCATCTTCCGATATGTGTCTAGGTGGAATTGGGGTTACAGGAACCTATGCAGCAAATATCTTAGCTAAAAAGTCAGATCTTGTAATTGCAATCGGTTCAAGAATGACCGACTTTACAACATCATCTAAGAGATTGTTTGAGAATAAAGACTGTAAGTTCATCACAATAAATGTCGATAGATTTGACGCATACAAGATGGATGCTCATCAAGTTGTTTCTGATGCAAAGCTTGCCATAGAAGCTTTAGATAAGGAACTAGAAAAACATTCATACAAATCTTCTTACGAGGAAGAGATAAAAGAAGCCAAAGCAAAATGGGATGAGGAAGTTCTTAGACTTAAGAATTATACCTATGGCGAAAACTTTGAAACGATTATCAAACCACAAGATCCTAGAACAGTAGAAGAATTTATAGAAAAGACTGAGGGAAAAATCACTCAAACTTCTGCAATACTTGCCCTTAATGACTTTATAAAAGAAAATGGAATCGTTATTACAGCTGGAGGAAGTCTCCCAAGTGATTTGCAAAGGCTTTGGACAACTGACAAAAAGGATGCATATCATGCAGAGTACGGGTATTCCTGCATGGGATATGAAGTAGCAGCTGCTCTTGGAGTTAAGATGGCAGATGAAGATAGCGATGTCTACGCTGTTGTAGGAGATGCAAGTTTCCAAATGCTTAACAGTGAGCTATCTACAATAATTCAAGAAGGAAAGAAAGTATACATCTTAGTATTCGATAATAGTGGATTTGGATGTATTAACAATCTTCAAATGAATCACGCTGTAGGAAGTTTGGCGACAGAGTTTAGAAAAAGAAATGGACAAAAACCTGATGGTGAGCTACTAACAGCAGATTATACCAAGGTTGGAGAAGCCTATGGATTTAAGGGTTATACAGTAAAGACCCTAGATGAATTCAAAAAAGCCTTAGAAGATTCTAAAAATGTTGAAGAACCAGTTTTAATTGATTTGAAAGTGATACCAAAAACTATGCTCGATGGATATGAATCATGGTGGAATGTAGGTGTAGCAGAAGTTGGTAAAAATAAGGAACAAGAAGAAGTTTACAAAGAAGTAATCGAAGGAAGAAACGAAGCTAGAAAATATTAACATAATATAATAAGGAGGAGAAAATATTATGACTATTAAATTTGCTTGCGCACCAATTGCATGGACTAACGACGACCTACCAGAACTAGGTAAGGAAAACACATTTGAACAATGTATCTCAGAAATGGCACTTGCAGGATATCAAGGAACAGAAGTTGGAAACAAATATCCAAGAGATCCAGAAGTATTAAAATCATATCTAGAACCAAGAAATCTAGAAGTTGCAAGTGCATGGTTTTCAGCCTTCCTTACAACAAAACCATACGAAGAAACCGAAAAAGCATTTATTGAACATAGGGATTTCCTTCACGCTATGGGAGCTAAGGTTATAGTAGTTGCTGAACAAGGTCACTCAATCCAGGGACAAATGGACACACCTGTATTTAGCAAAAAACCAACATTTACAGATGAAGAATGGGATAAGCTAGCAGAAGGGCTAAATAAATTAGGAGATCTCGCTCTAGAAAAAGGGATGAAGATAGTGTATCACCACCACATGGGAACAGGTGTACAAACAACTGAAGAAGTTGAAAAATTAATGGAAATGACAGACCCTGAAAAGGTATTCTTACTTTATGATACAGGACACCTAGTATTTTCTGGTGAAGATCCAATAGAATTTTACAAAAAATTCTCAAAGAGAATTAAACACATCCACTTTAAGGATATAAGAGCAGAGAAACAAGCCCAATCTAAGAAAGAAGAATGGTCATTCCTAAAATCAGTGTTCGAAGGAACTTTCACAGTGCCTTCAGATGGTTGTATAGACTTTGAAGAAATAATAGATATGATTCTAGAAGATGGTTACGAAGGATGGATAGTTGTGGAAGCAGAGCAAGATCCAGCCCTAGCAAATCCATTCCTATACCACAAAAAAGCTAAAAACTTTATGGATATGCTTATAACAAATAAGCTTATTGCTAAGAAATAAAGGTAGATATTATGTTTTTCGTAATAGCGAGTTTTGCTATAATAGTATGTCTTATAGGTTTTATAGCCTATAAGAAAACTATTGGGCAAGTAGACACATCATCATCAGAAGGATACTTCCTTGGAGGAAAATCATTAGCAGCACCAGTAGTAGCTGGAACAATAATAATGACTAACCTTTCAACGGAGCAGATAGTAGGTCAGAATGGTCAGTCTTATGTAGGTGGAATGCAAGTAATGGCTTGGGAAGTTACCTCAGCCGTAGCTATAGCACTTCTTGCAGCTGTGTTTTTACCAAAATATTTTAGATATGGTATAAATACGATTTCCGACTTTATAGAAATAAGATATGACACAATGACTAAAAGAATTGTATCAATTCTATTTATTATCACATACATGGTATCATTCATGCCAGTAGTTCTCTACTCAGGGGCTTTAGTATTTAATAAATTATTTAGAGTTGATCAGATTTTTGGAGTATCGGAAATTTCGGCCGTAACTATAATGGTAATATTTATAGGAGTTGTGGGAGTGTTGTATCTCTTCCTAGGTGGTATGACTTTATCAGCATATTCTGATACA
>CABQOK010000022.1 GCA_902465755.1 uncultured Anaerococcus sp. | reverse complement strand
AACTAAGTAGCCTCCTGTATTTTTTGGCCGGCTTAGGAGTTCTTGCCTTTGGCATTTATTATAGGGAGATTTTTGAAATAGTTTTCGGAGTCTTTGATTTAGTATTTTCCTTTGCCAATCTTAAAAACAAAAACTATAGCCAAGCTTCTATCAGAAGACTTGAGCAGAATAGATTATCATTTATTATAGTATTTATCATAATATATTCTCTGGTAAATCCTATAGGAAACATCCCCCTACTCTACGATCTCTACAAGAGAGATTTGGTATTAAATGGAGGATTTCTAGATGAGTAAGAGATTAAAGCTTGTAACTATTATCCTATCTTTAGTTCTCATGACTTCATGCGTTGGTAGAAGGCTTGATTCTATGAAGAGCAAAAGAGCGATGAGAGAGTACGATAACTCAGGAATTATCCTATCTGATGGGAGTTTCTTCCCAGACAAAATCACAGGCTTTACAGTTGATGAATACCTAAAGTGGTATAAAAACCTAAACGAGCCCCTAAGGCTTCAAGTCCCAAAGGCCCAAAGACCTAAAGAGTTAAGCAAGGAAGAAAGATTAGAAGATTTCGACTATTTTTTCAATCAAATTCAAAACAACTACCCCTTCTTTGGAGTTTTACAGAGAAAACACAATATCGACTTTCTAAATAATTACGAGAAATATAAGAAGATGGTAGAAGGATGCGAAAATGATGAAGAATTTAGGAAGGTCATGGAAGAGATTTGTGGAGATTTAAGGAATAATCATACAAGAATTGCCGATAAGGCCTATGTAGAAAAGACCCTCCTTTATTTTTCAAAGAACTGGAAGTCGCCTTCGATTTATTATGAATTTTTAAATCTAAATAGGCAGGTTGTAAGAAACAGGTACGGCCTAGATGGAGTCCAAAGTGATGTAGATAGACCCCTTAGTCTTTCCAGAAGATCCGCTTTTTTTAAGACAGATACTACTAGTAATCTTGAATTCGAAGAAGCAAGCGATGATATAGCCATACTTAGGGTGAAATCTATGGCAGGAAGCGAGAAATATACTGAAGACCTCAAGGTCCTAAAAGAATTCTTAAAAAACAAACACCTCTATAAGGCCCTTGCAATTGATATTAGGGGAAATGCCGGAGGCAATATGGAATATTGGCAAAACTTCCTCCTCCCAAAACTTATCACTGGGCCAAAGTCTGTAACTAATAATCTGTTTTTCAAAGAGTCCAACCAGGCGAAGCTTATGTTTGCTGACGATAGCTACAATGTTGAAAGACTCTCCAATGTGGATATATCGGCTATTAAACTCGACAACGAAGAAGACCTTAAGCGATTTGACTTTTACATGAAGGATATAGTAACAGTAAATCCTGACACTTCTAACAAGGACTATGGCTTTGATGGATCTATGTATCTTTTGGTAGATGGAAATGTCTTCTCGGCAGCGGAAGGTTTCGCCAACTTTATGAAGTATTCAAACACAGCAACCCTTATAGGAAATACGACTGGGGGAGATGGGATAACCCTTGGGGTGATCAATTCTGTGATGCCTAACTCAGGCCTTGTCTTTACCTATACCAATACCCTAGGCTATGATCCTGCTGGGAAAATTAACGAGGAAAATCCAACGGCTCCTGATATAATCTCAAATTCCTACAGGGATAGCCTAACTACAATAGACAAGCTTATAGGAGCTAAGGAGTAAAAAAGCTTCCAGGACTATAATATTTGTCTTGGAAGTTTTTAATTGTAGAAATTGACCAGTAATAAGTCTGTATGTATTATTATTAATAGAAAACAAATTAAGGAGCTAATAATGAGTGAGAAATTAGATATATTAGAAGCTACTAGAGAAAGATATAAGAAGGCTTGCGATAAGCTTAAGCTAGATTCTTCTGTTTATGAAATATTAAAAGAGCCAGAAAGACTTATAGAAGTTGCTATTCCTGTAAAAATGGATAATGGGAAAACAAAAGTCTTCAAGGCCTTTAGGTCAGCCCATTCTACTGGTCTAGGTCCATCCAAGGGTGGGATAAGATTTGATAAAAATGTTACAAGAGAAGAAGTGATAGCTCTTTCTATGATGATGAGTATCAAGGTCGCTCTTTTGGGACTTCCTTTAGGAGGAGGCAAGGGTGGTGTCATTGTAGATCCAAAAGAACTTTCTGAAAGAGAAATCGAAAGTCTATCACGTGGTTTTGTCCGTGCTACTAATAATTATTTAGGAAGTAGAATAGATATTCCAGCTCCTGATGTAAATACAAACGCCAAGATCATGGGATACTTCATTGATGAATATGTAGCCTTAAATGAGGGCAAAGAAGACATTGCGACTTTTACAGGTAAGCCACTTGCCCTAGGAGGATCCTTTGCAAGAGATCAGGCGACAGGTTTTGGCGTAGCCCTTGCAGTAAAATATGCTTACGAAAGAAAAGATGAGAGCCTTGAAGGAAAAACATTTATTTGCCAAGGCTTTGGTAATGTAGGCTACTTTGCTGCTAAATACATGACCGACTTTGGAGCAAGACTAATTTCTGTAAATGCAAGTGATAGAAAAGCTCCATCAGGTTCTTCTGCAATTATTAATGAAGATGGCCTAGATGTAGAAGAATTAAGGAAATTAAAAGAAGGTGGATCTTCAGTCCTAGACTATGCTGATTCTAGAAAGATTAGTAACGAAGACTTCTTTGCTCTAGATACAGATATAATACTTCCTTGTGCCTTAGAAAATGTGATTACAGAAAAAATCGCAAAGACCATAAAAGCCGAGGTCATATCAGAGGGGGCAAATGGCCCAACAACACCAGCTGCTTCACAAATCCTAGAAGATAGGGGAGTTACACTTATACCAGATATCATGGCAAATTCTGGAGGAGTTTTAGTAAGTCATTATGAATGGATCCAAAATCAAATAGGATATTATTTTGACTATGATAAGGTTAAAGATAAGGAAGAAGGAGACCTGCTTAGGGTCTTTGAAAGGATCTTCGATATGGCAGAAGAAGAAGATGTTGATTTGAGAGAGGCTTCCTTTATGGTGGCAATCAAATCTATGGCAGAAGCCTTAAAATACAAGGGAAGATATTAAAATCATAAGGGAGCTTAGGCTCCTACAGATTTTAAATAGAATCAACTCACCCTTATTTCGACCGAGCGAAGTGAGCGGAGAA
The DNA here is from genome assembly GCA_902465755.1 of uncultured Anaerococcus sp. Lineage (GTDB taxonomy): Bacteria > Bacillota > Clostridia > Tissierellales > Peptoniphilaceae > Anaerococcus. Next base: position 8,262 of record CABQOK010000022.1, on the reverse strand, counting down.
ATCTAATAAAATCTCTTACTTTTTCGTTATACTCTCACTAAAACATATCATAGCATATTAGTATATATCTATTTTTTAGTTTTAGGGTTAGTGAGCAAGTTTTGATACATTTACCTAGTGGAGATAAGCGGAATTAAACTATAAAATAAATTTAAATTAAATTTACTTTGTCTACAGTCAAAGGGAGCCTAGGCTCCTTTTTTCTTTAGAATATTAAGATTAGGTTTTCATCTTGTAGGAGTATTTATTTCGAATATAATAATAGTTAGAGAAGTTTTACTAAAATTAGATAAGGAATGATAATGAAGATAAAAAGATTTGTGGCTATAGTCTTTGTCGCCATAATCGCCTATTTTGGATCTAATACCATCCTTAATAAGCTAGAGAATAAGGAACTTAAGAAAACCTACGGAGATGATTTCTCCTTTGATGACGATGCTATAGCAAGTAATGAACACGAACACCTATTTTTACTTGTTGGTGTGGACAAGAACTCAGACGATGATGACAATGACGATTTTACTAGAACAGATACTATAATGTTAGTCAAGGCTAATACTGAAACAGGAAAAATCGAGATCCTATCTATACCAAGAGACTCTAGGGTTAAGATTAGGCAAGAATTCGATAAGGTAAATCATGCCCACGCCTTCGGTGGAATAGAGCTTACAATTCAGACACTAAGGAATTTCTTAGGGCTTGATATCGACTATTACGTCCAGGTAAACTATAAGGCTGTTGAAAATATAATAGACGCCCTGGGGGGAGTGGACTTCGATGTTCCTAAGGGAGTAGCTATAGATGTAGGAAGTGTCAAGATTAGGGAAGGGATGAATCACTTCGATGGTCAACACGCCCTATGGTATCTCAGAACCAGGAAAATTTATGAAAATGGTGATATAGGAAGAGTCGAGGCCCAACAAGGCTTTATGAAGGCTATGGTAGATCAAATAGTAGAAAAGTCAGAAAATATCAACCTAACGACTTTTGTAACCAACTATTTAAAATATGTGAAGACTAACCTTCCAATGGGAGTTCTTATGGATTTGACTAACAATATCGATAAATTCTCATCGGATAATGTTTCAACCTTTACAGTTCCGGGTAGGGAGCAAACTATGGAAGGAACCAGTTACTATCTGCCAGACTTTGAGAAGACTTGGAGATTAGTAGACAAAGAGTTCCAAAACTTTAAGCTTAGAAATTGGGATAGGACTAAGGCTGGAGTTGATGATGAAGGAAATATCTTAGATGGTAGACAAACTCAAATCGACGAAGCTCCAGCACAAGAGCCAGAACCTGCAGTAGAAGAGCCTATTAGGGAAGAAGTAATAGAAAATACCGAAACTCACTATTATGAGCCAGAGCCAGCTCCTAGCTATGAGTATGAATACTATGAACCAGAGTATGAAGAAGAAGAGATAGAAGAGACTCCTTCTGAAGAAGCTCCAGAAGAAAAGGAAGAAAGCCCTAAGAAATCTGAGGAGAAAGCAGAAAAAGCTGACACTAATGATAAAGATGAATGATAGGTGGGAAATGGAAGATAGAAGACGAAGAAAAGATGAACATATAGAAAATTATCTCAAAAGTGAAATCATAACAAATACCTTGCTAGAAGATATCTATATTGAACACAACGCTCTTTCTAATGTGAATATGGAAGAGATTGATACTTCAATAGAATTTCTAGGAAGAACTATATCCATGCCCCTTATGGTTAACGCCATGACAGGAGGCGGGGAAGCTGGAAGTGATATTAACGAAGACCTATCCTCAATCTGTGAAGCAGTAGGCATACCCATGGCCTCAGGTAGTGAAGCCATAGCCATAAAAGATGAAGAAAGTCGTGATTCTTTCACACTCCTAAAGGATAAGGATGTAATAAAAATCGGAAATCTAGGATCTGAGAGAAGCCTTGAAGATTTTATCTTCGCCAAAGATTTGATAGGCGCAGATATTATGCAAGTTCACCTAAACATAGCCCAGGAGCTAGTCATGCCGGAAGGAGACAGGGACTTTAGGAGACTTGATGAAAATATTAGAAATCTAGTAGAAAAGCTAGATATTCCTATTATAGTAAAGGAAACTGGATCAGGGATTTCTAAAAGTGTCGCCCATAAGCTAATAGATATGGGAGTAGCATACATTGATGTAGCTGGAAAGGGTGGTACCAACTTTATAGAGATTGAAGACCTAAGAGATGTGGAAACAGACTTTTCTGAATTTTACGATTGGGGAATCCCTACAGCAAAGTCCATCATAGATGTAAGAAGTGTATCGAAAGATGTATTTATCATTGCATCAGGTGGCCTAAGAAATGCGACAGATATTGTAAAATCAATTATCATAGGAGCTGATATGGCTGCTATGAGCGGAGAGGTCCTAAGATATCTCCTCCATGGAGGCTACGAAGCTTGTGAAGAATTCTTAAAAGATTTGCAATACAAAATAAAAGTAATAATGTGCTTACTTGGAGTCAAAAATATAGAAGAATTGAAGAAAGTTGACTACAAAGTTGTTGGTAGACTTAAAGAATTATTAAACTAAAAATAGTCTATTAGAGGATTGGTTTTCCTTTAATAGACTATTTTTAAATAAAATATTTTAACCTTGAAGGCCTTCAGCTTGTCGTTGCATATTTTCTACTACTATGTCGTGGATTTCTCCAAGGCTTGCTGCGTATTCTAAGACTTCCCAAGGTTTATTGGAGTGGAAGTGGATTTTTATTAGATCTTCATCTCCTACAGCGAGGAGGCTGTCTCCTTCTAGATTTTCTGTTATATAGTCAAATATTTCGTCTTCATCTAGGTTCTCGCCTGCTATTAACATTTGGCAGTCAAATTTAAATTCTAATTGTTCAGTCATTATTTCTCCTTATTTGTTAAGATTTCTTTTTAGTTCTTCTTCTAAGCTTTTGATCTCAGCCTTGGCAAGGTCTCTATTCTTTTTACCCTCGATTTGGATATTTCTAACTTCCTCTATGGTTGAAATCAAAGCCTCGTTGGTATGCTTAATTGTATCTAGGTCGATTATTCCACGTTCTGTGGCCTTGGCTGTCTCGATTGTGTTTTGTTTTAGGGTATCTGCGTTTTTCCTTAAGAGATCATTGGTCAAATCGGTAACTCTCTTTTGGGTCCTTATAGCCTGGTCTGTGTGATTCATACCGAGGGCAAGGACCATTTGGTTTTTCCATAAAGGAATGGTGTTTACTATGGTTGTTTGAATTTTTTCTGCCATAATTGAGTTTGACGATTGGACCATTCTGATTTGTGGGGCCATTTGGATTGAGACCATCCTTGTAAGGTCCAAATCATGGAGTTTTTTCTCGAAACGGTTGGCCTGAGCCTTTAGGTCGTTTACCTTCTGGGCATCCAAAGGGAGGTTAGACTCACGAGCCTTGGATTCAAGAGCAGGTATATCCTCGTTATATGTCGCCATAAGCTTTCTATTACCAGCTTCTATATACATTGAGATTTCCTTATAATAGTCTTCATTTAGCTCATACATCTGATCGAGCATGGAGATATCTTTCATCAAGGTTATTTGATGGTTTTCTAAGATTTTGGATATATCTCCTATGTTTTTTTCTGCTGATTGATATTTTGATTTTAGGGCATCTACCTTGTTTACTTGTTTTTTGAAAAATCCTAAAGGTCCAGAAGATTCTTCCTTATCCATAGATTTTATATCGACAACCAATTTGTCTAGGAGGCCTCCGATTTCTCCAAGGTCCTTGTTTCTTACGGTATCCAGGGTCTTTTCTGAGAAGTTCGAAATCTTTTTTTGGGCACCGGATCCATATTGGAGGATTATATTTGTATCTTCTAGGTCGATTTTTTTGGAAAATTCATCGATCATTTTCTCTTCGTCAGGAGAAAATGTGATTTTATTTTCTACTAGATCAATTTCTTTGTCACTTATAGTGTCAAGCTTATCGTCTTCTGATACTCCGTCTAGTCTTAGTTCTATATCGCTCATATTAACTCCAATCATCTTCTGTTAGTCCCTCTTGTTTGAGCAAGAGGTTAATTGTGTCGATTTCTGTCTTTACATCCATAGCCCTATCGTCTAGGAGGTCGATTTTCATCTTGTCGAAGGCTTGGGCTATGGTTTTGATTGATTCTTCTATTTCTCCCATAGATTTTACTATCCTAGAATCCCTAGAATTTACCATTTCAAATTCTTTGTAAGAAGTGGCAAGTTTAAGGCTTGTTGGCAAGTAATAAGTTGAAAACTTGCCGAGACCTGTTGCCTTATCTGGATATTTTTCTATGATTTTTAGGATATCTGTAGAATTTTCTATTAGCTTTCCTAAAGACTCTTTAAAGCTAGGACTTTCTATCTCGTCTCTTTTCTCGCTTAACTTATCAAGAGAAGTGATTGACTCGGCAATGATCTCTTGGGATCTTTCCTTATTTAGGTCCTCAACCGATAGGTTTTCTCCGTTTATTTCTACATCATCAGTTAAGTTTTTCCTGTAAGAAGGAATCTGGTCGAGCTTTTCCTTATATAGCTTGAAGGTTGGTATATCTAGGATAAATATCTTGCCATCTTCTACAATTCTTGCTTGTTTGAAATAATTTTTCTTCATCATGTAGAGAAGATCCTTGGTGGTTTCTTCTTCACTTTGGGCAACTCCACTTGCCAGATCTCTTATGGAAATTACCGTATTATCTCCAAGCTCTCTTAGAAATCTTACATAGTTATCGGATAGTCTTTTATACCTATTTCCTATTTTCCATAGTCCATAGGGAACTGCTACAGTAATGATAGCAGATATGAGAGTAGCAAATAGCATAGTAAATCCGCCACCATAGTGAATTTCTGTGTAAGAAGCTATGGTCATTGAAAAAAAGCAAAGGGCAGAGATTATTGAAGCGATTTTTGCTAAAAGGCTAAATCCTGCTTGAGGTGGCTTTTGCTCACAAACTTTTGGGTTTCTCGTTGCTGGCAAGTTTTTCTTGCTAGAAGATGAGAAAGCCTTTATGGCTCAGTTGACTGAGTTTTTGATCTTTAATCCGATTTCTGCGAAAGGAATGTCATCGAAGTCGAAGTTCTCTATATCTTCTGCGTAGTTATAAAATGATTTTTTGTGTTTTTTATTTTTATCTGACATAATTCTTCCTTTTGTTTTCTTAATTACATCATACTACAAATCAAGATATTATAAAATTAATTCAAATATATTGTAATATAAATTAATTATCTTAATCAGAAAGATCTATTATCTTATCGAAGAAGTCCTTTTTCTCAAGGATTTTTTCTCTATTTCCAAAAACAAGGATATTATTATAAGCGAGAGCCTTATCTAAAACATCCGCCAAGTCTCTTACATCAGATAAGTCTGCTGCTTTGATTTCTTTTAGGATTTCCTCTTCATTTTTAGGATTTTCCTTTTTGTAATTAAGGAAATCACTATCCGCCTTTTGGGAAGGAGACTTCGGTCTTAGAAACTTACCCATGGTGGATATTTTTTGGTTAGCGAAGTCTCTTTCGTTCATATCAAGCTTTCTTGCGATTTCAGAAATCTTATCATAGTTTTCTAGAGTTTTTTCTATATTAGGATCCCTGTAGGAATAAGTTGAAAAAAGAGCTGACCTATCTATAATCATCCCAGCTCCATAAGCTCCTCCCTTAGCTCTAATTAGCTCGTATAGATAAGGATTTGATATTATTGAACTTGCAAGAGACAAGCTTCCCTTATAGGAAATATTAAGATCTTTAAGGTCCGCTGATTTGGAAATGTAATTTACACTTGCATCGGATGCTATGGCTTCCTTTATTGGAGTTTTGTTGAAAACTATAGATTTTTTATCGAAAGTTTTATTAAGGAAGGCAAATTCTTCTAATAAATTTTCCTTTAAACTTTCAAAATCCTTCCTATCTCCAGTAATATTTAAGGTCAGATCATTAGATAGGATTTTTCTATATAGATTTTCTAGCTCGCTTTTAAAAGTATCAAAGTTCTCACTTGCTTTTTGGATAGCATCTTTTATGAAAAGATAGTAGTCGATTCCAGAAAGTTTCTCCTTGATATAGGATAGCTTATCTATATGGGAATTATTCCTATTTAAGGCTATGAGATGGCCTTGATCGTACATGGTTGACTTAAAGACTGACTTTCTTATCCTTAGAAGCTCGAGTATTCTTTGTTGATTATCAAAGATTGTGTTTGTAAGAAAATCCTTTACTATCTCCACAGCTTTTGTGATATTTTCCCTAGTAGTCTTGAAAGTTACTTTAAGGTTATTTTCGATTTTTTCATCATTTATCCTAATGTTTGATATAGTGAAGTTTAGCCCTGTTAGATATTGCCAGATTACATCATCTATATCCTTGTAGGAAATATTTTTTGTATCAATTGATCCTAATAGTTCTCCGATTAGCTGGAGATTTTGCATTTCATCTAAGCTTAGATGGTCTATATTAAAGTAAAGATTAGCATAGATCAGACCGCTTGTTTCAAGTTCATGGTAGACGAATTTGAACTTATCTTTATGAAATTCTCTAGGGGTTTTAGGAAGAGTCGTAGGTACATCGCGAAGCTTAAGTCTTGGTATTGTAGCCTTCTCTTCTGGTGTGTTTTCCCTATTTTGATAATCTTTAAGGGCTTTTAGGTCATCTTCGATTTTCTTAAGAGATATAGGAGTCATCTCCTCGTTTAACTTTTCGATTTTTTCATTGAATTCTTCATCTTGCTTTTTCCTATAGTCCTTGTCGGCTCTTGCTATATGGACGAGCTTGGTCTTATTATTTAGGAAGTACTTCTGTATGAAATCCTCGTAATAACCAGTCCCGATTAGGCTTCTTAGCTCATCTAGAGTATCGACTAGCCTATATACAGAAAAAGGATCAGCGTCTGGATTTGTCATAAGTATATAGGAAAGTCCGCGACTAGTATCATTTAGGCTCTCCCTTTGGGCAAAATCAAAGATAGAAAAGGCAGACTTAAGACTTTCTATAGAAAGATTTTTGCTTGCTTCTTCTAAGCCCCTTTCTATTATTTCTATAAATTGATCGACCTTACTTCCGTCAGTCTTTTGGGCTTGGATTAGGACAGAAGACCTATTGCCATATCCTGGCCTTGCGTAGAAGTACTCTGGAGCAAGTTTCTCATTAATTTCATTTCTAATCTTTGATGAGTCCATATTAAAGATGGTATTTACAAGGATAGAAAGGGTTAGATATTCCTTACTATCAAGGGCAGAACTTGCGAGAAAAGCGTAGGAAAGATAGTCGGAGTCCTCCTCGATTTTGCTTGCTGGATAAGTGCCTTCGATTATTTCAGGGTAGTAATTCTCCTTGACTTCTATCTCATTATCAAATTCCTTAAAGTCATACTTGCTTAGATATTCCTTATCCAAATGAGAAAGAAGTGGATCGATGTCCATATCTCCATAGAAATAAATTAGACAGTTGGATGGGTGGTAGTGGTTTTTATAAAAATCGACAAACTCATCATAGGTCAAATCACCAATTTCTCTTGGATTTCCTCCGGATTCATATTCGTAAGGGCTATCCTTATACAAAAGCGAATTTATATCGTTATAGATTAGACTTTCAGGATCAGATAAGGCTCCCTTCATCTCGTTGTAGACAACACCAGAGATGCCAGTGATTTTCCCGTCTTCCATTTCATAGTGCCAGCCTTCTTGGTCTAGGATTTCCTTTTTTTGGATGGCTAGGGGATTGAAGACCGCATCCAAATACACGTCCACTAGGTTAGAAAAGTCCTTATCGTTTTCACTTGATACAGGATAGACGGTCTTGTCAGGATAGGTCATGGCGTTTAGGAAAGTCTGAAGACTAGATGAAGCCATATCCATAAAGGGATCCTTGGTCCTGTATTTTTTTGATCCATTAAGGACAGAGTGCTCCATAATATGAGCCTTTCCCTTAGAGTCTGTCGGTGGTGTCTTAAAGCTTATAGCAAAAGTCTTGTTTACGTCACTAGTTTTCACATATATAATATTGGCCTTAGTCTTTTCATGTTCATAGAGAAAAACTGCTAGGCCTAAGTTTTCAAAATCTTCATTTTGTAATAAATTGTAAGTCATATATCCTCCATTTGTATCACTATACTACTTATGAATCCTAGCAAATAATTATATTGGACTATAGTCCGCTTAGATAGTTAAAACTTGTGAAAAGATATTGTCACATTATAAGATTTAGGTTATCATATTAGAGTAAGTTTACTAAGATAATCTTTGAAAGGATGAGTTATGAAGCTAGGAATAGTAGGAGCCGGCAAAATTGTCG
>CABQOK010000021.1 GCA_902465755.1 uncultured Anaerococcus sp. | reverse complement strand
GAGAAGAAGTAGAAAACCTAGTAGGCGGAGACGCATCTGGTAGGGTTCAAAGATAGGATTTGAAATAGATTTTAATTAATATATCAAAGAAATCACGGCTTACTTCAAAGATGATCAAGACTTATTGATTTGCAACCTCTTAGAATCTGAATATAGAATTAGAAAGTAAGCTCGTGATTTTAAATTTGATATGGATTGATCACTTTGTTTTTACTTGCATTACTAATCTTGTGCGTTATAGCTAAAATATAGAGCAATTGTTATAAGACGCTATATTTATGAATGCCTTATTAAATAATTCAGGAAAATGTTTGACATTTAATAACCATCATGATATATTTATAACAAGCATAAAGGAAGCGCTTTCTAAGATTAATTTTAGAAATGTCCAAATATAAATATAGTAATATATTTTTAGGACTATGGGAAGCGCTTCTAAATTTGAAAGATGGTGATTTTATTAATATTTACGATATAGCAAAAAAGGCCAATGTTTCGATCTCGACAGTTTCTAGAGTCATGAATAATACAGGAAGCGTAAGTGAGAAAACAAGGAAAAAAGTTGAAAGCGTGATTGAAAGCTTAGACTATTCTCCAAATAATATTGCAAGAAGCCTTGCAAGCAAGAAGTCAATGCTTATAGGTCTTATGGTTCCAGACATAAGAAATTACTTCCACGTCCAAGCAGCATACGAAGTAGATAGAATTCTTAAAACTTACGGCTACACATCTCTTTTATCAAATACAACAAAAGATCTTGATGAGAAGATTCGAATCTTAAAGCTTCAAAAACAACAACAAGTTGAAGGGATTATTACTATAGGGTCTGATTATGGAGATAAGGAGTTTTTGGAAGTAGCTTATGAATTAAACAAGACTATTCCTATTGTCCAACTGAACAATTACGATAAGGATTTGGTAAGCGTCTACTGTGATGAGAAAGATGGGATGAGACAAGTACTCCATTATTTGAAAGAAAATTCTTACAAGACACCGATTTTTATTTCAACGACTCAAAATATTACAAACAGAGCCTATAATGAGAAGAGAAAAGGCTATGAAAATTCACTTAAAAACTACTTTCCAGACCAAGAGTTTTTGGAGATAAATTTAGAAGAAACGTCCTTAGAAGAATTACTAGAGATTATTAAAGAAAAAAATATTGACGCTATCCAATGCGAAAACGATTCGATTGCTATCAAGGTTTATAAATATCTTTCGGTTAATAATATCAAAATACCTGAAGATGTAGCGATAATTGGATTTGACAATATTAGTGCTACAAACTATACACAAAAGAAGCTATCATCGATTGACCATAGGATTTATGATCACTCTAAGGTAGCAGTGCAAGCTCTGATAAAATTGATAAATGAAGAAAAAGTCGAAAAAAACAATGTGATCAAGCCTAAGCTTGTAATAAAGGAGACGTGTTAAATGAAACAAATAAATGAGATTATAGAAAAGAGAAATCTCAAGGAAACTGTCCTCCAATTTGGAGAGGGAAATTTCCTTAGAGCTTTCGTAGACTGGATGATAGACTTATCAAATGAGAAATATTCTTATCCAGGTTCAGTTGTAATAGTTCAGCCTATTCCAAATGGACTAGCTGACCTTGTAAATGAGCAAGATGGAATATATACACTTTCTATGAGAGGTAATAGTCCAGAAGGGAAAAAGATTGAAAATAGAGTGATAAAATCTGTATCAAGAGCTATCAATCCTTACGAGACTTTCGAAGAATATAAGGATTTTGTTGAAAGTGAAGACTTAAAATATGTAGTATCAAACACTACAGAAGCTGGTATTACTTACGTAAAAGAAGATTTGAAAGAAGATGAGGTTCAGGATTCCTTCCCAGCAAAAGTTGCCCAACTACTATATTTTAGATACAAGAAATTTGGTGGAGATAGGAAAAAGGGTCTAGTATTCTTCCCAGTAGAACTTATTGATAACAATGGATATTATCTAGAAAAATATGTAAATAAACATATAGAAAACTGGGGACTTGAAGAAGAGTTTGCCGACTGGGTCAAAGAAAGCTGCCATTTTACCTCAACCCTTGTAGATAGAATTGTAACAGGAAGGCCTTCAGCAGATGAAGCTGAGGAGTTTTCTAAGGAAAATAATTACGAAGATAAGCTCTTAGTATTTTCAGAGCTATTCAACCTATGGGTTATAGAAGGAGATAAAGAAAAAGCAAAAGACTTTGCCTTTGAAGATCTTCCTTGCAATGTGATTTGGACTGACAATGTCGCCCCTTACAAGAAGAGAAAGGTAAGAATTCTAAATGGAGGCCACACATCAACAGTTCCAGCTGCTGTAATCTATGGATATGATATAGTTAGGGATTTTATGGAAGATGATATCTTCAATACTTACCTAAATGATTTAATAGATGAAGAAGTTATTCCAACAATAGATCTTGAGAAGGAAGACTTAATCAAATTCAAAGAAGAAGTAGCCTTGAGATTTAACAATCCATATGTGGATCACAAGCTCTTATCCATAACTCTAAACTCAATTTCTAAATTCAATGCTAGATGCTTGCCAAGTATTGTTGATTACTACAAGAACACAGGAAAAGCTCCAAAACACTTCGCCTTTTCTCTAGCTGCTCTATTGAGATTTTACGAGATAGAGAAAAATGAAGAAGGATACTTTGGTAGAGATGAAAATGGAAAATCATATCCAGTACAAGACGACGAAAAATTACTTGAATTCTTCACTGATAAGGCAAAATCAGAAAATTATATAGACGAAGTTCTTGAAAGTGATATTTGGGAATATGATTTGGAAAAATTAGGAGACTTTAAAGAATTGGTAAAGAAATATTTCGCTGCTATCAAAGATAGGTCTATTAGAAAAGTCATGGAGGAAATATGAAATCATACCTAAAAATCAATCCAAATGACAATGTTGCCATAGCTGTAAACGATTTAGAAAAGGGCAAACTCATAGAAGAATTTGGCCTGGAACTTAAAGAAGATATCAGAAGAGGCCACAAGTTTTCTATAAAGAATATAAACAAGAACGAAGATATTATCAAATATGGAATGCCCATAGGTCACGCCCTAGATAATATAGAAAAAGGATCTTGGGTCCATGTCCACAATCTAAAGACCAACCTATCTGACATTATTGAATATGAATATGATAAGAAAGAAGTAAATCTAGCGAGTGAACTAAGAGATGATGATCTTAAATTTATGGGTTATCTTAGAGAAGATGGCAGGGCTGGAATTAGGAATGAAGTTTGGGTAGTGCCAGGAGTTGGTTGTATTAATCAAACTTGTAATAACCTAGTGAGAATGGCCAGAGATAGATATCCTGATGTAGGCTTCCAATCCATAACCCACACCCATGGTTGCTCACAGTTGGGAGATGATCTAGAGATGACTAGGGAAATCCTTGCTGGATTAATTAAAAATCCAAACGCAGCTGGCATACTTGTTGTATCTCTAGGTTGTGAGAACAATGTAATTGATGAATTTAAAGAATATATAGAGCCTTTCAACGAAAAAAGAGTCAAGTTCCTCACAGTCCAAGAAGTAGAAGATGAATACGAAGAAGGCCTAGCCTTACTTGATGAACTTGTAGATTATAGAAATTTATTCAAAAGGGAAGCGCTTCCAATTTCAAAACTAACAGTAGGATTCAAATGTGGAGGATCTGACGGATTTTCTGGAATTACAGCCAACCCCTTGTGTGGATATACTTCAGACAAATTAGTGGAAAATGGAGCGACGACAATGCTTACAGAAGTTCCAGAAATGTTTGGCGCTGAGAAGTTGCTTATGAATCGTGCCAAAGACAAAGAAACATTTGAAGACATTGTAAATATGATAAACAACTTCAAAGAATACTTTAAAAGTCACGGTCAAAATATATATGAAAACCCATCTCCAGGAAATAAAGATGGAGGAATCTCAACCCTAGAGGATAAGTCCCTGGGATGTATACAGAAAGGAGGAAGTTCGGAAGTAGTAGATGTTCTAGCTTTGGGAGAGCAAAGCCATATTAAAGGTCTAAACCTCTTAAATGGACCAGGAAACGACCAAGTATCATGTACAAATTTAGCTGCTAGTGGATGCTCTTTAATAGTATTTACAACTGGCAGAGGTAATCCATTTGGATCAATAGTTCCAACAGTCAAAATGTCGACAAATACAGAGCTGGCAAATAAAAAGAGTAACTGGATAGACTTTGATGCAGGCAGAATAATAAGTGAAGACCTAAGCTTTGAAAAACTAAGAGATGAATTTATAGGATATCTATTGGAAGTAGCAAGCGGAAAAGAAACAAACAACGAGAAATATGGATTTAGAGAAATTTCAATCTTTAAAGACGGAGTAACTTTGTAGGAGGACAAATGTCATTAATCAACGAAGATTTTATTTTAGAAAATGAATATGCAAAAACACTTTTTCACAAATATGCCAAAGACATGCCAATATTCGATTTCCACTGTCATCTGGAAGCAAAAGAAATCTATGAAAACAAAAATTTCGACTCAATTACTCAAGTTTGGCTTGGAGGAGATCACTATAAGTGGCGTGTTATGAGGGCTTGTGGTATATCAGAAGATTATATCACGGGAGATAAAACTGATAAGGAAAAATTTGATAAATGGGCCTATGTAGTTCCAAAATTATTGGGAAATCCTCTATATCATTGGACAGCCTTAGAACTTAATAACTTTTTCGGAATAAAAGAAGAACTTAATCCTGAAACAGCTGATGAAATATACGAAAAGACAAATGAACTTCTACAAACAGATAAGTTCAAACCAAGATCACTAATTGAAAGATCAAATGTTAAAGCAGTTTGCACAACAAACGATCCAGTAGATGATCTTAAATACCATAAACTTCTTAAAGAAGAAGACTTCAAAGTAATAGTAAAACCAGCCTTCAGACCAGATAAGGCCCTAAATATCGAAAAAGAAGACTTCAAGGATTATATAAAAGAGCTTCAAGATGCTTCTGCTACAGAGATTAAGAGCTTCAAAGATATAAAGACTGCCTTGGAGAAAAGGATAAACTATTTTGAAGAAAATGGGTGTTCAGCAAGTGACCATGCTCTTAAATACTTCCCATATATCAAAAAGGGAGAAGAAGAGTTGGATGAGATAGTAAGAAAAGCCATAAATGGCGAAGAAATTACAAAAGTAGAAGAAGAAGCTTACAAGACAGCCCTTCTAACTTTCTTAGCTAAAGAGTACAAGAAGCGTGATTGGGCAATGGAAATTCACGTAGCAGCCATTAGAGACAACTCAAAAGCCCTATTTGAAAAACTCGGTCCTGATGTTGGAAATGATGCCGTAAACGACGAGCTTAGAGCAGAAAACTTAGCTAACTTGATGAGTGATTTCGAAAGTTGTGATGGACTTCCAAAAATGCTATTATTCTCACTCAATGAAAATGACTACTATCCACTAGCTACTATTGGAGGATCATTTAATAGAGAAAACGAAACAGGCCTATCCAACATACAAATAGGAACATCATGGTGGTTTGCAGATCACTTAGACGGAATGCAAAAACAAATGACTATGTTTGCCCAAACAGGAGTATTTGCAAACTTCGTAGGAATGCTAACAGACTCAAGAAGCTTCTTGTCTTACCCAAGACACGAATACTTCAGAAGAATCCTCTGTAACTTCATAGGAGATAAGGTAGCCAAGGGACAATATCCATGGAAAGAAGAATACTTGGGTCAAATGGTAAAAGACATATCATTTAATAATGCTGAGAAATATATAAGAATTGATTAGGAGATAAAAATGAAAAAGTTAATTAGAACATTAGCTTTATTATTCCTAACTATAGCCTTGACATCATGTGGCTCTTTTAAGGAGCCTGATGTCGAGCTAGATACTATAGATACGGATAAAGCTAATAATGCAGAGATAGTTTTGAGTGCTGGTGAATTAAACTCACTTGATTCAATTATGGGTCAAATGCTAAGCAAGTATTCTGAAATCGTTTACGAAAAAAGTCAAGGCAGAATCTACATAGAAGTTTATGCTTCTGGACAATTAGGTGATGAGAGAAGCCAAATGCAAGCGGTACAAATGGGAGCTTTGGATATCTTTAGAGCAAATACTGTTTTTGTAGGAGATTTTGGAGCTAAAAAATTAAACTTATTTGCCTTACCATATTTATTTGATAGCAGAGATCAGCTATGGAAAGTACTCGATAGTCCTATAGGAAGTGAACTTATGGACGATATGGTAGAAAGCGACATCGGAATGAGGGGACTTTGTTATTTGGAAGAAGGAGCCAGACATTTCTTTGTAACTAACAAGAAAATAGAAAAGCCAGAAGATCTAGAAGGATTAAAACTTAGAGTATCTGAGACTTCGATCTTACTAGATACTGTAAAAGCATTGGGAGCAAGCCCAACACCTCTATCATTTGGTGAACTTTATACTTCTCTTCAAACAGGAGTTGTAGATGGTGCAGAACAACCAGTAACAGGATATGTTTCAAACTCCTTCAATGAAGTTGCCCCTAATTTCATTCTTGATGCTCATACATATTCACCAGGAATGCTTGTAATAAGCGATAGAACATGGGAAAAATTATCTGAAGAAGACCAAAAACTATTAAAAGAATGCGGTAAAGAATTAGAATCATACAACAAATCTTTCACAGAAGAAGAAGAGCAAAGATTACTTCAAGAATTGAAAGATGGCGGAATAGATGTTGTTACTCCAGAAAACCCTGAAGAATGGAGACAAAGAGTTAAACCAGTTTATGAAAAGTATGGTGCTGATTACCAAGACATAATAGATGAAATTAGTGAGATTAAGTAGGAGGAATTATGGATAATTTTAAGCAAAAATCAGAAAAGATACTCAGTCTAATTATTACAGTATTTTTAATATCTTTGGTTCTAGTAGTAAGCTACATTGCTCTTATGAGAAATCTATTCAGCAGTACACCAGCTTGGGGTGAAAGTTTGGCCTTACTAATAATGGTGTGGTTCTGCTTGCTATCAGGAGCCTTGGGTGTAAGTAATGATATACACATAAGAATGACAATATTAGAAAATTTTATAAGTGAAAAGAAAGTTAGACTACTTGATCACTTTGCAAATATATTATGGATAATATTCGGATTTTGCGCTGTATTTAAAGGGATGAGTTTGGTAAGACTAGGTCACAACAACATAGTAACTGGTATTAATTTACCTTCTAGTGTTATATATATGGCAGTACCAATATTTGGAATTATTGTTCTAATATCAACAATTATAAGAGAGGTAAAACTATGCAAACAAATTTAGCTATTGCTATATTATTATTGACATTTTTCGTATTGATAACAATTAGGGTACCAATTGCACTTGCCATTGGCGTATCATCAATTGTAACATGTATATATCTGGATATTCCTGTAGAAATGGTCTTCCAAAATATGATATCAGGAGTTAATTCATACTCATTGATGGCCATTCCATTTTTCATACTTATGGGAGATATAATGAGCAGGGGCGGTATTGCGAGAAGACTTATCAACCTAGCCTATGCGACAGTAGGTTGGATGAGGGGAGGACTATCAATGGTAACAGTCCTAGCCTCAATGCTTTTCGGAGCAGTATCTGGATCATCTACAGCTTGTACTGCAACCCTTGGACCAATTATGATTCCAGAGATGGAGAAAAAAGGCTATGACAAAAAGTTTGCCACTGATATAACCATGGCAAGCTCTGTTACAGGGCTTCTTATACCTCCTTCACATAATATGGTAATTTATTCAATGGTAGCAGGAGGAATTTCTGTTGGTGCCTTATTTATCGCAGGTATATTGCCAGGTGTAATACTTGGATTAGCATTAATGATCTACAGCTACATAGTTGCTAAGAAAAATAATTATGCTGTAGGAGAAAAATTTGATATAAAAGTATTCGGCAAGGCATTTGTAGATGCACTTTGGGGATTATTTTCAATAATTATAGTAGTTATAGGAGTAACAACAGGAATCATAACAGCTACTGAATCTGCTGCCCTCGCTTGCGTTTGGTCATTTATTGTTTCTGTATTTATTTATAAAGAAATGACAATGAAGGACATATTTGAAGTAGCTACAAGCTCAGCTAAGACGGTAGCTATGATAATATTACTAATAGCCACATCAAATGCATTCGGTTGGCTCTTAGCCTACTTGAAGGTTCCTGCCTTAGTTTCATCTAGCATATATGGATTTTCAACAAACCCTTACGTAATATTAGTAATGATTAATATCTTGCTCTTAGTTCTGGGTACATTAATGGATATGTCACCAATAATATTAATAGCTACACCAATATTACTTCCAATTGCACAATCCATTGGAGTTGACCCTGTACAATTTGGTACTTTGCTTATACTAAACCTCGGTGTTGGTCTTCTAACACCACCGGTAGGAGCTACCCTATTCTTGGGATCTGCTATATCAGATATTAAATTCGAGAAACTTGCCGTTAGTATGAAGTATATATATGTAATAATGTTTATAGTATTGATGTTAGTTACATTTGTACCACAAATATCGCTAGTTCTTCCTAGCCTAATTAGTTAGAATAGTAAGAGTACGAATGAGTATAATAATGATGTAGGGTAAAGATAATTTATTCTGCATCATTATTTTTATAATTATATTTAAAGATATTTAACAAGTAGAAAGGAGCCAATATGCTTAAGAGCTTTATAAAGAAAATACCAGCGGGAAATATGATGGTTCCTTTGATTCTTGCTGCTTTAATTAATACATTTGTTCCTAGTATCTTACACTTTGGTGTTTTTACTGAGGCGCTTTTTACAAACCGTGGGATGAAGACTTTGATGGGGATCAATTTGCTTGCGGCAGGTTCTCAGATTAGGATATCATCTGTAGGGGAAATTTTTAGGAGATTTTCTGTTATGGCTCTAGCTCGAATCGGGGCGGCCTTAATAATAATTTTCCTAGTTTCTACTATTTTTGGAAGAGAGGGAATATTTGGCATTTCTATCCTTGCCCTAGTTTGTGCTTGTCTTAATCACAACAACTCTGTCTTTATCAGCTTAAATATCGACTATGGGGATGATTTGGACCAGGCTTTGGCAGGATTTACTAGTCTTATCACAGGACCCATGCTTTCTATGCTGGTGCTTGGCATGTCTGGTATTGCCAGTATTCCTCTAAGGGCTATGATCGATGCTCTTCTTCCTGTATTTATTGGTATGGTTCTTGGTAATATTGATAGGGATATTTCTAGCTCTCTTAAGCTTGCTCAGAAGGCCATTATTCCATTTTTAGGGTTTTCTATGGGTTCTGCTATTAATCTGACAGATATTTATAGGGCAGGATTTTCTGGAATAATTCTTGCTTTTATAGTGATTTTTGTAATAGGTTCTCTTACTGTTCTGGCAGATATTTATATTAACAAGAGACCAGGGCATGCTGCTTGGGCCCTTTCTTCTACTGGAGCCAATGCTGTTGCTGTCCCACAAATTATAGCAGAGATTGATCCATCTTATCTTCCCCTTGTGGGAGTGGCGACAGCCCAGGTGGCATCATCTGTAGTTATTACTATAATACTTACTCCCCTTATCACTTCCTGCTGGGCTAGGGGAAGAGTAAATAAAAATTAATAAGTATAGCTTTAAGCAAGTATTTACATGTATTTTATAAAATATTTTAAATTTTTATTAGAAAAGATTTGACAAATTAAAGAGATGGTCTTATAATATAGTCAACAGTAATTATTTAGAAAAATTATGAAAAAAAGAGTAGGCTTATGAAAGAGCACAGAGAGTTGGAGTTAGGTGAAATCCAATCTTGGAAGTAAGTTCGAAAATCATTTTTCTTTTGCACGTCTGAACTAAGTAAGATGTGTCGCCATGGTTGGCGTTATCAAAACCCGGCATTGTTTGATGCTTGAGAGCTTATATTTCTATATAAGAATAAAGGTGGTAACGCGGAATTTTCGTCCTTTGTCTATTTTAGGCAAGGGACTTTTTTAATGGATAAGTATTGTTAATATATTTTATGGAGGAAATAATGAAAAAATTATCAAGAAGTCAATTTTTACAAGTGAGCATAATGCTTTTCGGTCTGTTCTTTGGAGCAGGAAACCTAATCTTTCCACCTCTTTTAGGTAACATGGCAGGAAAAGCAACCTTTATTTCCCTATTAGCTTTTAGCGTTACTGCCGTAGTATTTCCTGTTTTAGGAGCTATAGTAGTAGGAAAGACAAATGGTCTATCGAACCTAGCTAATAGGGTAGGTCCAGTATTTGCCCTAGTTTTCACAACAGCTATATATTTATCAATAGGACCAGGACTCGGAATACCAAGAGCAGGATCAGTTCCATTCGAGATGGCCATAGCTCCTTATATACCAGAATCTTTCAACATGAACCTAGCAAGATTAGTTTATACCTTCGTCTTCTTTGCTATAGCCTTAGCAATATGCCTAAGACCAAGTAAGCTTGTCGAAAGAGTAGGAAAGTTCTTAACTCCAGCCCTCCTCTTGTTGATAGCCTTTATGTTCTTTAAGATAGTGACAATGGATAAAAGTGTGGCAGCTCCTACAGGAGATTATCTCACATCTCCAGTGACAAAAGGGTTCCTCTCAGGTTATGACACAATGGATGCCGTAGCAGCGCTTAACTTTGGCTTCGTAATAGCCCAAGCTATAAGAAGATTTGGTATAGATGATGAGAAGGAAGTTACAAAATATGAGGTGAAGGCAGGACTTGTAGCAGGTAGCGTATTGTTTGTAGTTTACTGGATGCTATCAACTATAGGTATGATAGGAAGTGCTAAGTTTGTAGGTCTTGAAAATGGGGCCCAAGTTCTTACTGAATCTATAAAACTTGCCCTCGGAGATTTCGGTCTAGTACTACTAGCCTTTATATTTACCCTAGCTTGTCTTACAACTTGTGTTGGTTTAATAAGCTCTGGTGGAGAATATTTCGAGAAGTTATTTAATGACAGACTATCCTACAAGGCTTGGGTATGTGTGTGGACCCTATTCTCATTCATAATGGCAAACTTCGGCCTAAACAAACTCCTTGAGTTTTCTGTACCATTATTACAAATAATATACCCAGTTGCCCTAGTTCTAATAGTATTGGGAATAAGCCAAAGCTTCCTTCACTTTACTAGAGAATCCTATCTTGCAGCAGCTGCTGTATCAGTTGGACTTCCTTTAGTAGAAGTGATGGATAAGACCTTCCACCTAAGTCTTGGACCTGTAACAAGTCTAGTACAAGACCTACCAATGTATGACACAGGACTTTCTTGGCTCTTACCAACCCTAATAGTAGTTGGACTTACAAGCCTATTAGTAAAAGTTTTTGCTAGAGAAGTAGAAGTAGAAAAAGTTAGACAAAAATATTAAAAGAAAAAGGGGCTGTTGCAAAACTATGAATAATCATCGTACCATCGTTAGAAGGTTCTCTTA
>CABQOK010000020.1 GCA_902465755.1 uncultured Anaerococcus sp. | reverse complement strand
ATCTTTCCCCAACCAAGTCCTAGGGCTTGGCCGACAACTCTTCTTATGATGCGAGGGATTTGGGTTGAGGCAACTACAACTATCTTGCCTGACTTTTCATAGGCGTATACATCTGGATTTTCCAAATGGGCGTGGGATATTATAGGTGTTTCATAATCTCCAACCACCTTGATCAATCCCTCTTCCTTGATAGCTTCTTCGAAGTCTCCCCTGTTATTTGTAGTATGTTTTAGGATATTGTCAGGGCTTTCCTCATGGATTGGGACCTTAACGTCCTTCATTGAATCGAGGGCGTCGAAGTTTGCAGGATACTCTTCGTATTCTACTACGATTTTCTTTAAGGCTTGTTTGCAAGCTACTTCGTCACGACCTATAACTACAGCGACATCGTCTCCGTAATATCTAACATGCTCATTGAGTAGGAGCCTATCAGCTACGTCTTGGTGGTCCTTTTCCGTAGACCAAGGGTGACCTGCTGTTGGGAATTGAATATTTGGCACGTCAAAACAAGTTACTATCTTGACAACGCCAGGAACCTCCATGGCTTCTTTTATATCTATACTTAAAACCTTACCGTGTGCTATGGTTGAATGGTAGATCTTCGCTGTGTATGCATCCTTTGGAACGAGGTCTTCGGTAAACTTAGCCCTACCTGTAACCTTGTCAAAAGCATCTACTCTCTTGATTTTTTTGCCTACGTACATATTCTTTCCTTTCTGATACTTACGACTATTTACAAATAATATATCATATTTTAAGGTAAATTAATAGTTTCGGGCACAAAAATACTCCCAAATCATATATGATTTGGAAGTATATAAATTAATTTTCTTTTTGCTTTTCTTCCCTTTCCTTTGGAAGAATAAGACTCATTACTATAGCTATAACAAATACGTTAGCTACTGGGTTTGATGAGAAAACATCCCTAAAGAGAGTTGGAAGTTGTTGGTAGATTTCTGGAATTTGTGTAAAACCAATTCCAATACTCAAGGATAGGGCAGCTATGGTGGTATTTCTTTGGCTAAAGCCGCAATCAGCAATCATTCCAATACCGCTTACCACGATTGAACCAAACATCATTATAGTACAACCTCCAAGAACTGGCTCTGGAAGAGTTGCAAGCAAGGCTCCGACCTTTGGGAAGAGTCCCGCAAGAATCAAGGTCAAGGCACCAAACATTATGGTAAATCTATTGACAACCTTAGTCATTGCTACAAGACCAACGTTTTGGCTAAAAGATGTGATTGGAGTACAGCCAAAAAGACCAGAAACCGCACTTAGGAAGCCATCACAAGCAAGAGATCCTTGTATTTCTTTTTCAGTAATATCACGACCCAAACCACCAGCACAAACTGCAGTAGTATCTCCAATAGTTTCTGCCGCAGATACCAAAAATACAACAACCATGGCCATAATAGCACTTAGGTTAAATTGTGGCTTGAAAGGCATAAACTTTGGAATAGAAAAGAGGCCCGCTTCGGCAATTGGTGAGAAATCAACCATGCCCATAAAGACTGCTATTATGTAACCAACTATAAGACCAAATAGAACAGAAAGCTGTTTCCAAAAGCCCTTAGCCAAAGAATTAAAGGATAAACAAGATATTAGAGTGATAGTTCCAAGAAGAAGATTTCTTGTAGAACCAAAATCACTAGCCCCATTGCCGCCACCAAATGATGCAGCCCCAACGCTTAATAGAGAAAAACCAATCGCTGTAACAACACATGCAGAAACTATTGGTGCTATAAACTTCCTCCAGTATTTTGCAAGAAGACCCAAAGTCCCTTCGATAATACCGCCTACGATAATTGCGCCAATCATAGTTTCGTAGTTGAAAGTAGTAGAAACATAAATTAAAGATGCCAAAAAAGTAAAACTTACACCCATGATAATTGGAAGTCTAGAACCGATTTTCCATACTGGGTAGAGCTGAATGAGTGAGCCAAGACCTGCAATGAACATAGCATTTTGGATTAGAGATGCTAGGTCAATATCAAGATCAGGATTTGCCGCTGTTGCTGCCCCTACGACAAGAATAATTGGAGCAATATTTGCAACAAACATAGCCAATACGTGCTGGATACCAAAAGGAATCGCCTTGGCTATAGGAACCTTGCCATCAAGTTGGTAAATATTGTCAATACTTACACTAGAATTTGTTTCAGATTTCATAGAATCCTCCCTTTCGTTTTCTATATGAATAATTGTATCACAAAATATTTTACTGTAAAATATTTATTTTCTTAAAATAAAAAGGAATATGACCCGGGAAAACCTAGGCTAATTCACACTTCATAAATAATAGCTCTCTTTAAAAATGAGCAAAGAAAAACGCCACTTTCATGGCGCTAGACTAATGACAAAGGGACAAAATCCAAAAGGAAGCGTTCCATTCGGAAGAAATTTCAAGAAATTCAAATCGAAATAATACGCCCGTAAATCGCACTGTTCGAGCCTTAGCGAGTTTGCGATTTACAGTATTATGAGATTTAGAATTTCTAAATTTCTGTAGTTGGATAAGCGTTTTTGGATTTTGTCTACACTCTGACACCACTTTCATGGCGATTCTTTTATTCCTTATCCATCATTTCTCTTTCACGTTCTTCTTCTTCGATAGTCTTCTTTGGAAGAATTATATTTAGGAAGAAAACTACAAGAGTTGAAAGAACTACAGGTGATGAGATAAATATCATTCTAAACCATTCTGGGAATTGTTCGATTGCTACTGGGTTTACCTGGGTGATTCCCATACCTAGTGCGATTGCAAGTCCTGTTATAGTTACATTTCTTACACTCATCTCATCAGATGTGATAAGTCTCATTCCACTCATAGTGATTTGGGCAAATACTGTTACTGTCGCTCCACCAATTACAGCTTGAGGTACAGAAAGCATTAGAGCGCCAAACTTTGGAATAAATCCTGCTATAAGGATCATAGTAGCAGTAATCTTAAGCACGTGTCTTGAAACAACCTTTGTTAGAGACACTATACCAACGTTTTGTGAATAAGATGCTGTAGGAAGTCCCCCAAATAATGCTGATATCATATTTACAATACCATAGCCCTTGATTCCTCCCTCAAGTTCCTTTTCTGTTGGTTGTCTGTCAAGTCCACCTGTCGTGGTAGAAGAGAAATCTCCTACTGCCTGGATGGAGTTTACCGTAAACATAACCGCCATTGTGATACAAGCATCTAGGTGGAAGTCTAGGCTAAAAGGCATAACTTTTGGAATTGTAAGCCATGCTGCATCGGATAGCTTAGAGAAATCTACTATACCAAAGGCAAGAGAAGCGATATAACCTGCTACGATTCCTATAAGGATTGCAGAAAGCTTAACAAGACCCTTACCAAACATATTACAAATAAGAACAACTGCAAGAGTGATGAAGGCAACTATCCAATATACCATAGCTCCTTGGTTAGGATTTCCATTTCCTCCTGCCATATAGTTTAGGGCAACTGAGTAGAGGGAAAGACCTATTGTAAGGACAACTGTTCCAGATACCATTGGTGGGAAGTATTTGTAGAGCCTTTTGATATTCATTCCCACAAGGAAGGCTATCACACCACCTACTATCTGGGAGGCAAAGACTGCTCCTATACCGTATTTGACTGCAACTGAGTTAATTACAGGTATATAGGCAAAGGATACCCCCATTACCATAGGAAGCCTTGATCCAAGTCCAAGTTTAACTATTGGATAAAGTTGGAGGAAGGTAGCAAGGGCTGCCACAAACATTCCTGCCTGTATTAGATAAATCGACTCTGCAGCTGTTAGGGCATGGTCTGTGTTAGCTAAGGTATTTGTCAAAACAATTGCAGGTAGAGTATTACCTACTATCATTGCCAACAAGTGCTGAAGGGCTATGGGGAAAGCCTTCTTAAATTCTGGCTTGCCATCAAGGTCAAACAAAGACTTTGAGACAGCTTGATTAGTATTTTTTTTCATAATTTCTCCTTAAGTCTATTATGTATTCCAACCCAGCCTAAAGTTTAGGCCAGATTTCTTTTGCTCTTTGTCTTGATTTTTCGTGAATTTCTTTTTGATTTACTGTCTTAATCTTTCTATCAGCCATGACCACTTTGCCGTTTATTATAGAATCTGTTACGCATTTTCCGCTTAGACCGAAAAGGACGTGGCCTGGCCAGTTATCTTTTTCTAGAGGAGTTATCGGATCATAGTCTAGGGCTATGATATCTGCGTAAGCTCCTTCTTCGATTCTTCCTACTGGTCTTTTGAGGTATCTTTCCATAATCTTTGGATTGTTCTCAAATTGCATCTTGATTGCTTCAGCAAAGCCCTTAGTTGGGTCGTGGTTTTCGTGAGTAATGAGTACCTTGGCAACCTTCATTGATTCAAACATATCGTTGGTGTAGGCATCTGTTCCAAGTCCTAAAAGTATTTCCTTATCGAGCATCCTTACTGTTGGAGGAGCTCCTACGGCGTTATTCATATTGCTTTCTGGATTAAATACTGCCATAGCCTTTTTCTCTTTTAAGATATCCATTTCTCTTTCATTGATGTGGACGTTGTGGATGGCGAGGGTCTTATCATTAAAGATTCCGTAGCTATCGAGCCTATCTACGATTCTCTTCCCACTCATCTTTACTGTCTCCCACTCGTCTTCTATGCCTTCAGCTATGTGGACATGGTAGCCAGAATCTACTTCTTCCATGGCTTTTTGGCATTTGACTAGGGTCTCATCTGATAGGGTAAAGGAAGCGTGGAGGCCGAAGAGACCACTTAACATATCATCTCTTTTTTCTGCTTCCTTGATCCAATTAATGTTTTCGGCAATTCCTAGGTCTCTTTTCTCCATCCCGTCCCTGTCGGATACTTCATAGCAGAGACTTGCTCTGATTCCAAGATCTGTCGCAGCATCTGCCATGGTTGACAGAGATCCTTCTATGGCATTTGGTCCTGAGTGGTGGTCGATAATAGTTGTCACCCCATTTTGAACTGACTCCATAAAGGTTGTTAGGGCGTTTAGCTTGACATCTTCCAAAGTTAGTTCTTTATCTAGGGCCCACCAGAGGTTTTCTAAGACGTTAAAGAAGTTATCAGTTGGCTTTGATACAGACATCCCCCTCGCATAAGCAGAATAGGCGTGGGAGTGGGCACATATAAGCCCTGGCATAACAAGCTTATCAGAAAAATCTAGGACTTCTTCGTCTGGATTTTCTTTTTTTATCTTATCAAAATCTCCTATTTCCTTTATGATATTTTCCTCTATTAAGATTGCCGCATCTTCGTAGAAGTTGTTAGCCTTATCGTTGGTAATAATGGTTTTTGCCTTAATTATCATAATTTCTCCTTATAGGTAGTAGCTGTATCTATCTTCTAGGACCTTGATTAGCTTCTTGTAATCCTCGCTAATCTTATCATCAGATAAGTCCGCTTCGATCACGTTTTTGTTTTCAAGTCTAATCTTGTACTTACTAGAATCAAGTCTATAAATTCCACTTTGCTCAGACATATCGAAGTCGTCTTCTCTTATGAAAACTGTAAATTTATCCTTATAAGGTGCTCCCTCGTGTGGGCAGAAGCTTTCGCAGTTTCCACATTCGTTGCAGAGGCCGTCAAGGTGGATGGTTTGTCTCTTATTCTTAAAGCCTTCCACTTCTATGGCTACATTGGCCCTATTTGGACAAACTTCGGTACAAATTTCACAAATCTTATCACAGGCTAGGCATCTTGATCCGTCTTTATCCTTAGCTAGTTCTAGCTCTCCACGTCTTTCTACGATTTCTCCAGTAGATTTTTCATAAGCTACTTTTCTAAAGTCATCAGATATTCCTTCCTTCTTTAGGATATCTTTTGCAATCATTTTGGAATCTCCTATGGCATTTACTATGGACTTTCTTCCCTTGGTGATATCTCCTGCTAGATAGACGTTTTCGATATTGGTCTCTTTAGTAGGAAGGAGGTGGACCTTCTTGTCGACCTTTATACCACAATCCTTAAGTTTCTCATAATCTGTCTTACTTCCTGTAGCTATTATGATATATTGGTAGGTCTTCTTTAGCTCTTCTAGGTCAAGATCTATATCTGTATTAAGTTCATAATCGAGTCCAATTTTTTCAGCAAGCCTTATATCTTTTTCTATTGCTTCATCTGAGACAAGCTTATTTGCGTAGCCATATAGTCTGTCGGACTTTTCGATAACTTTAGCTTCTAGGCCGTTTCTTCTAAGGAAGATTCCTGCTGCAAGTCCTCCAGGTCCTCCTCCTATGATTAGGGCCTTGGCGGAAGTCTTGATTGGACTTACTTCGATTTCTTCTATATATTTGTCGTAGTAAGCATCTGTTACTTCCTTTTTGACACCTCTAATATTTACACCGGCTTCATAGTCGACCCTCGTACAAGTTTTCTTGCAATATTCATAGCAGGTCTCTGATAATATCGCAGGAGCAGTATTATCTATTGCTATAACTTCCATGGCCTTTTTGTAATCGCCCACTTCTGCAAAGTAAAGGTAGGCTGGAACTTGTTGGCCTATAGGACAGGCCGAATCCTTACAAGGAGCGCTGTAACAATCGGTCATAGGTAGGTCACTTGCCCATTTTCTTGTCCTTAGTCTAAGCTTAGGATTTTTGGCATAAAGACCATTAGACTTAAGACTTGATACGAGATTTCTTAATTTCTCGTTATCTATTCCATCATAATCTCTTCCCAGAAGTCCCTCGCATTTTTCGGCAAGCTCTTTCATCCTATAGTAGCCACCTGGCTTGAGTAGGGTTGTGGAAACTGTGATTGGTTGGTTAAAAATTTCAAATATTTCGTCTATATTAAGTCCATCAGCTCCACCACAGTAGCTTATAGGAAGTTTTCCATCAAAGGCTTCTGATAACTTCAAGGCTGCAGATATAGTAAGTGGAAGAAGAGCCCTTCCTGACATATACATGTCTTCACTAGGTAGTTCTCCCCTTTTTTGTATAACTGGGAAGGTATTTGAGAGCTTACATCCAAAAACTAGATCATTTTTACGAGCAAGGTCTAAAAGCCTCGTAAATATTTCTATGGATTCATCAAAACCAAGGTCATGATCAAACTGTGCCTTGTCAAAGTCTATGTACTTGTAGCCCAATTCATCTAGGATATTTCTAGCATAGTCATAGCCAACTAGGGTTGGATTACACTTCACAAAGGTATTGAGTCCCTTTTCCTCAATCAGATAGGCACCAATCTCTTCGATTTCTCCTGCTGGAGTTCCGTGCATGGTAGAAAGAGTCATAGAATTACAGATCTTACCGTCTATTTTTTCTATATCTTCTATACTAACGTTTTCAAACTTATCTATATTATCCCTAAGATATTTGATAGCATCCTTAAAGACTTCTGTATGGCTCGCATCCATCAAGGAATTAATAAAGCCGTCTACCTTTTCTGACTTGATTCCTTCTAGATTGTAACCAACAGACATATTAAGGACAAAGTCCTTATCATCAGACAAGCCAAACTCCTTGGCGAGAACCCTTATAGCAAGTTCTGCCTTTATGTACTCACTTGCTGCATCTTCTATCTTAAGCTCTGTGGACCACTCGCAATTGTAGGCCTCATCTTCTGAATTGATACATGGTTTTGGAATTGCCGCCATTAGCTCTTCCCCATCCATGATCTGGCAGGTCTTAAGCTCCATATATCTTCCGCCTACTAGATAGGAAGCTATGAGATTTTGGGCAAGCTGAGTGTGAGGTCCCGCAGCAGGTCCTACAGCAGATCCAAGCTCATCGCCAAAAACTGTCCTTAAGCTTTTATTAGTATTATTTTTATAAAATTTCTCTTTGGCAATAGAAAATACACTTCCCTCATTCTTGTATTCCTCAAGGGCCCATTCTATAAGCTTCGGAAATTCTATCGCTCTCATATATTCACTCATACTCAATCCTTCCTATAAAGAAAAACCCATACAATTTCTTTCAATCATATGGGTTTGTCCTCTATCCGATCCAAGTTCCAGTCGCACCATTTAGGGCGTCTTTTGCATTTTCTAGACTTGTTATCACTGCTTCTCTTCCCTGTTTGCTAGTTACAAACTCCAAGGCTGCTTCTACCTTTGGTAGCATAGAGCCCTTGGCAAATTGTCCTTCTGCGATGTATTTTTCTGCCTCTTCGACAGTTAAGCTATCTAGGTCTTCTTGGTTTTCCTTACCGAAATTAATGGCAACTTTTTCTACTGCTGTAAGGATAACCAAGACATCACAATCAACAAGCTCTGCGAGTTTCGCTGATGAGAAGTCCTTATCTATAACAGCATCGACACCGACATATTCGTCGTTTTGTCTGATAACTGGAATACCACCACCGCCTGCTGCTATTACCACACAACCTGCGTCATTTAGGGTTGTGATAGCTCTTTTTTCTACTATATCGACAGGCTTAGGACTTGCAACAACACGTCTATATCCACGTCCTGCATCTTCCTTCATCACATAGCCTTTTTCCTCCTCGAGGGCCTTGGCTTCACTTTCGCTGTAGAAATCTCCAATTGGCTTTGTAGGATTAGAAAATGCTGGGTCCTTTTCATCAACCATAACTTGGCTTACCAGACTTACGACTGGATTTTCAATAGTTTCTTTAATAAATTCATTTTCAAGAGCATTTTGCAAATGATAGCCAATGTAGCCTTGGCTCATAGCTCCACACTCTGGAAATGGCATAAAAGGTATCTTATCATTCGCCTCAGCTCCAGCACTCATGGCGAGATTGATCATCCCAACTTGAGGTCCGTTTCCGTGACAAATTATAACCTTATAATCTTCCTTAACAAGCCCTGCAATAGCAGAAGCTGTTGTCTTTACTGCTTCCTTCTGCTCTGAAGGAGTATTGCCCAAAGCATTACCCCCTAGAGCTACTAATATTTTCTTACTCATCAATTTTCCTTTTAATTTCTTCCAAACTACTCAATATATGGTGAAGGGGCAGGTTTAACTCCCCTCTTTGATTCTATATAGGTCACTAACATAAATGTTATTACTCCACAAAGGGATCCAAAAACTACTGGAAGTATACCGAATGGTGAATCTAATATTTGCCATATAATTACAGTTACAGATCCTACGATTATAGAATATATTCCTGCATTTTTTGTAGCTTTTGGTACAACTAAGCCAAGTGCATATGCAGCAAATGGTCCAGCTGATCTTAAGGCGAAGGCAAATAAGTTTAGGGTAAGAATCGGTATCTTAAATAGTGATATCAATGTAGCAAGTATGCAAATACTTATGTTGCTAAGCCTAGTATATCTTATCAATTTATCGTCTTCTACATCTGGATTTATAAATCTTTGATATATATCTTTAATTAATATAGTAGATGCGCACAATAGATTTGAATCTGCACTTGACATTGTAGCCGCTACAATTGAGGCTGATACCACACCTGTTATGATACCAGGCGCATAGGTGCTAGTTGCCCACATTAAAGCACTAGTTCCCTCTCCGCCATCAAGCCCAGGATTTTCTGCTAGAGCACATAGGCCAATAACCGTTGGCAAAAATGCCATTAATACCATAAAAACTGCTGATAATAAAGATGACTTTCTAGTTGCATCCTCGTTTTCAGACCCTGCAAACCTACCTGATATTTCTGGTCCTGATATGAAAGTACAAAAATAGTTAAAGATTAAACTCAATATTGTTGGAACCCCAACCTTAAAAAAATTAAGTTCAACCGGAGGCAAGTCACGTTGAAGTCTTTCTATACCACCTATTCCATTGATTATAAAAGGAACAGCTATAGCTAAACCAATCAATATTACAAAAAATTGTATTATATCAGCAATCCCATCTGCCATCATTCCACCCATGGATGTGTATACAGCTATTACTATTGCCGCGATCAACAAGCAAACGTTTTGTGGAATATTAGTAATAGATGATATTACTACTGCTGAAGCCAATATTTGACTTGCGGTAAGGCATATAAGTGAGCTTATATTTAATATAGCTGTAAAAGATGATGCAAATGAACCAAATCTCCTATGTACAACTTCAGGTATTGTAACTGCCATTGTCTTCCTAATCTTAGGTGCAAAGTATGCGAGCGGTACCATAGCAACTGCTGCAGCTATTACATACCAAGCTGCAGATAAGCCCCATCCTGCAAATGCCTTTGTAGCAACTCCAGTTGTAGAGCCACCTCCAACATTATTTGCAGATAGAGAGCAGGCAACCATTAACACTCCCATTTGCCTTCCAGCAACCATATAATCAGTACTATCTTTTATAAAAAATTTATTTACTAGAAATCCTATGCTAAACATACCAATAACATAGATCACTAAAATAATTACGGGTACTACTTGAATCTGCATAGTTGTCTCCTCGTTTTATATAGACTTCTATAGTTCTTTAGGATTGGAGAACTTCTTAACAAAGTTCTCCTTACCTTTCTTATTTATTTTCTTGTGTATAAACTAGTGGCAATGCTGCGTATACTGCGGCACAGGTTACTAGGTCTTGTTTGAATGTTACTTCGTTTGGTGCGTGGGCTTGGTCTTCTGCTCCTGGTCCAAATCCTATGGTTGGGATGTTGTGACGACCCATGATGGCAACACCGTTTGTTGAGAAGGTCCATTTGTCTGTTAGTGGACGAGCTGCTCTTTTTTCTTCTTCTTTTGCTATAGAAGGAGCTATTCTCTTATCTCCGTATAGGTTTTTGTAAGCATCTTCTAGGGCTCTTGTTACTTGGTGATCTTCTGGAATTACCCATGTTGGGAAGTAGGCTTCTTGTTCATATTCTAGGCCTGTCCAGCTTGCTCTCTTATAGTCATACATAGAAACTTTTGCCCCATGTTTTTTAACTGAAGGTAGATCTTCTATTTCCTTGATACAAGACTCCCATGTCTCTCCTGCTGTCATTCTTCTGTCAAGTGAGATTGAGCATGAGTCTGCTACTGCACATCTTGATGGAGATGTAAAGAAGATTTGGCTTGTTGTAACTGTTCCACGTCCTAGGAAGTTTGCTTCCTTGTATTCTGGGTTGTATTTTTCATCAAGCATCTTTACTAGACCCTTAATTTCTACTGAATCATCAGCTGGGTTTTCGTTAAGTTGTTCGATTTCTTTAAGGATGTCTGCCATCTTGTAGATTGCGTTGTCTCCTCTTTCTGGAGCTGATCCATGACAAGATACTCCTTGTACGTCTACTCTCATCTCCATTCTTCCTCTTTGTCCCCTGTAGATTCCTCCGTCTGTTGGCTCTGTTGATACTACAAATTCTGGTTTGATGCCTTCTTTCTCGATCATGTATAGCCAGCAGTTTCCGTCACAGTCTTCTTCTTGAACTGTTCCTGTTACTAGAACTCTGTATTCGTCATTGAGGTAGCCTAAATCTTTTAGGATTTTTGCTCCATATACTGCAGATACTGGTCCACCAAGTTGGTCAGATCCACCACGTCCACCTATAAGATTATCATCTTCGAATCCATCATATGGGTCGAATTCCCAGTTTTCGATGTTTCCGATTCCTACTGTATCGATATGGCCGTCGAAGGCAATTTGTCTTTTGCCTTGGCCCATCTCACCAAGCACGTTTCCTTGACCGTCAATCCAAGCTTTGTCAAAGCCTAGCTTTTCCATTTCTTCTTTGATTCTTTTAGCCTTGTCACCTTCTTCACAAGATTCTCCTTTTAGCTTGATCAAATCTCTTAGGAAAGCTACCATGTCTTCTTTGTATTCGCCTGCTTTTTCTTTGATTGCATCAAAATCTATATTTTTAAATTCTGTCATTTCTACCTCTCTTATTTATCTATTCTCTTGTTTGCCTTATCAACTAATTCTCTTAGTTTTTCTTCTGGATTTTCGATCTTTTGTAGAAGGATCATTGCTGCTATGATATATGGTTTGAAGCTTGCTTCTTTGTATAGAGGAACTCTATATCTATCAAATACTGATTCAGCTACTTCACCATGTTCTGCAGAAACTCCTGTGATATCTGCTGGTAGGCAGTGCATGTATAAAGCCTTACCGTCTTTGGTTAGCTCCATCATCTCTTCTGTACATTCCCAATCCATGTGCTCTTTGTTTTGTTCTAGAAGTCTTTGTTCTAGTTCGTCAATTCCCTTTTGGTCGCCTTCGCCATAAAGTTTTGTTCTTTCTTCCATAGCTGCAAATGGTGCCCAAGATTTTGGATATACTATGTCAGCATCCTTGAATGCATCTTCCATTGAGTTTGTAACTGTGAAGCTTCCGCCGTATTCTTCAGCGTTTT
>CABQOK010000019.1 GCA_902465755.1 uncultured Anaerococcus sp. | reverse complement strand
TTTTAAATTAAATATTTAGCTTTGCTTCAATAGCTTCCTTGTCAAAGCCAACTATATCTTCTCCGTCGATATTAATAACTGGTACTCCCCTGTAGCCCTTGCTTACAAGGTAATCTACAGCGTCCTTGTCCTTGTCGACATTAAGTTCTGTAAATTCGATGCCTTTGTCGTTGAAATATTGTTTTGCTGCCTTGCAGAAAACACATGTATTTGATGTATAAATTTTAATATCTGCCATATTCTCCTCCATTCGCTCTATATATACCCATTAATTATAGGGTCTCAATAGTTTTTGTCAAATTTATAAAATCATCCAAGGACAAGTTTTCTGCCCTCAGGTTATTTTTTATACCCAATTTGTCGAAGGCTAATCTTAATTTTTCCTTTTCGACTGCGTCCGAGAGAGAATTTAGGATAGTCTTTCTCCTCTTGTTAAAGCCTGCATGGACTAGGGCAAAAAGTTTTCTTTCATCTACATCATCCCTGTATTTTCTAAGATTTAACTTAAGGACAGTCGAATCGATCTTAGGCTGAGGCATAAATACTGACTTAGGAACATTAGTAATCTTTTCTGCATCTGAGTAATATTTTATAAAGACAGAAAGAGAGGAGTAGTCCTTGCTTTTCTCATCAGCAAGCATCCTATCAGCCACTTCCTTTTGGACCATGATGGTCATGTCCCTACAAGGAAGATCTGTTTCTATAAGTTTTTCTATGATAGGAGTCGTTATATAATAAGGGAGATTGCTTACTACTTTGAAGTCTTCTCCAGCAAACTCTTCCTCGATGATGCTTCCAAGGTCGGCCTTTAGGATATCCTCGTGAATCAGTTTAAAATTGTCAAACTCTTCCATATTTTCTTCTATAATTGGAATGAGAGAGCTATCAATCTCGATTGCTACTACCTTCTTTGCAGTCTTTGCCATTTCATAGGTGATTGTCCCAATTCCTGGTCCAATCTCTAGGATGTTAGAAGAATCCACATCTGCTGCGTCCACGATCTTTTCTACGAAATTCTTATCTATCAAGAAATTTTGGCCCAGTGATTTGGAAAATCTAAAGTTATATAGGTCTATTATGTCTTTTACAACTTTTGGTGAGTATAATTTTTTCATAAATTGTCTACCGCTCTTTCAAATTCTTCACGGCTTATGCCAAAGGAGTTGAGCTTGGAGAGAAGTTGCTTGGAATTATAATAACCAATACCTAAAATATCGCCCAGTTTTTCCCTTCTTTCTCGAGATCCTTTTCCGAAAGATAGGTCATTTTTGATCAAATCTGCCATGGTAAAAGTCTCTACTTTCTCTTTCGTCTCTGCCTTGGCCCTTCTTAAGGCTTCTATTATAACTTCGGGCTCTGCATTTTCTACACCTAGGTCGTTTTTTTTGATAGCCTTTTTCCTGTCGATATAGGCATGTTTGGCATTTGGTATGTGCTTTGCGATCCTTGCCCTAATCTTTTTACCTGCATAGTCAGGATCTGTTAGGATAATTATCCCGCATCTTTTATCGATCTCCTTAAGTCTTTCTATTAGATCTTTACTAAAAGCAAGGCCATTTGTCGCAATCATCTCGCAGTCAACCGCTCTTTTGACATTTGCTATATCATCTTTTCCTTCTACTACTATAGTTTCTTTTATCATAAGCCGAAAAATTCCTCTGCATTTTTGCTAGTTTTCTTTTCAAGTTTCTTTAGCTTCATTCCCCTAAGTTTAGCTATTTCTCTTGCAACCTCGATCACTTTTCTAGGATCATTTCTTAGTCCCCTGTAAGGCTCTGGAGTAAGGTAGGGACTATCTGTCTCAAGCATTAGTCTATTGATATCAACATGACTTGCGGCAAGTTTTTCATTTTCTCCATTGGAAAAGGTAACAACTCCTCCTATTGAAATATAAAAGCCAAGGTCCATATACTTATCCAAAAGTTCTAAGCCTTCCGAAAAGCAATGGATTTGGACCTTAAGGTCTCTATAGTCCTTTAAGATATCGTAGGCATCTTCTCCCACATCTCTTGTGTGAACAACTACAGGAAGGTCCAGCCTTCTTGCCATTTCTAATTGCTTGATGAAGACTTCTTTTTGCTCGTCCTTATTGTCATCTCGCCAGTAATAATCAAGGCCTATCTCGCCTATGGCCACAACTTTGGGATTTTGGGCAAGATCTTCTATTATCTCTAGGTCATTTTCATTCATCCTAGAGACTTCTTCGGGATGGATTCCTACTTGGGCGTAGAAATTGTCAAATTCTCCTGCAAGCTCAACTGCCAATTTGGAATCTTTGACATTGCATCCTGGATTTATTACTGCTTTTACATTAAAATTTGACAGGTCTCTTAGTATAAAGAGCCTGTCATCATCAAAGGCCTCATCTGTAAGATGGGCGTGAGTATCTATTAGTGCCATTAGCTTACCTTTGCTCCTGGCTTTAGGTCTTCTAGAGTTGATAGAAGGGATAGGTCATCATCAAAGTCTGCTGCAAGAAGCATGCCCTGAGATTCGATTCCACGCATCTTCCTTGGAGCGAGGTTTCTTACGACGATTACGTTTTTACCTACTAAGTCTTCTGGAGCGTACCATTTCTTGATACCAGAAATTATTGTCCTTGGCTCATCTTCTCCTATGTCTACCTTAAAGACTAAGAGCTTATCTGCATTTGGATGGTCTTTCGCTTCTAGGATTTTACCTACGACTAGGTCGACTTTGGTAAAGTCTTCGAAGTCTATATATTCTTCCTCAACTTCTTTTTCTTCCTTTTTATTAAGTCTTTTTTCTATAAGGGCACCATTTGCCTCATGAAGCTTAACAAGTTCCTTGTCTATATCAAGTCTATCAAAAAGATTTGCTCCCTTACTTACCTTGGCTCCTTCTTCAAGAAGTCCAAATTCCCCTGCTGATTCAAGGCCCTTGTTGTCTGTACCGATTTTTTCTAAAATTTCTGCAGTTGTGTTTTTCATAACTGGTTCTATAAGTTGGGCTACTATTCTGATAGTTTCAGCGAGATTATATAAAACCCTATCTAATCTTTCTTTATTAGCTTCGTCACGACCCAAGATCCATGGCTCGGTCTCGTCTACATATTTGTTGGCACGACGAATTAGAGTCCAAACAGCTTCAAGAGCTGCGTTAAAGTTAAACTCATCCATTAGCTTGTTAAACTTAGTGTAAGTTTCTTCAGCAAGACCAATAAGCTCATCATCAAAGCTATCTGATACTGTTCCCTTTCTTACTTCTCCCCCGTTATATTTAGCTATCATTGATGTAGTTCTTGATACTAGGTTACCTAGGTCGTTTACTAGGTCAGAATTATATCTTTCCATGTATTTTCTAGCTGAGAAGTTGCCGTCAGAGCCAAAGTTAAACTCACGTAGCATGTAGAATTTGAGGGCATCTACCCCATAAAGGTCCACGAGTGGTTCTGGATACATGATATTTCCCTTGGACTTACTCATCTTATCATTGTCGAAGAGAATCCAACCATGGGCAAATACCTTCTCTGGAAGTGGAAGATCTAGGGCCATTAGGAGGGCTGGCCAGATTATTGTATGAAATCTTACAATATCTTTTCCGATTAGGTGGACTCCAGCAGGCCAGTATCTATCAAATTTCGCCTTATCATCTCCATATCCTATAGCAGATAGATAGCAAGATAGGGCATCAATCCAAACATAGACCACGTGTTCATTATCGAAAGGCACATCAACTCCCCAATCGAAGGAATTTCTTGTAACAGATAGGTCAGAAAGTCCCTTGTCGATAAAGTTATTAAGCATTTCCTTTTGCCTAAATTGTGGCTCCAAGAATTCTGGATGTTCTTTGAAAAGTTCTTTCAACCTGTCTTCATATTTAGAAAGTCTAAAGAAATAGGTCTCTTCTTCTTGATATTCTACTTCCCTACCGCAATCTGGGCAGTGGCCATCTTCTAATTGAGACTCAGTCCAGAAGGTCTCACAAGGTGTACAGTAATATCCCTTGTATTCTCCCTTGTAGATGTCTCCTTTCTCGTAAAGTTTGGTAAAGATTTCGGCAACATCCTTTTCGTGTTGGTCTTCGGTTGACCTAATGAAGGTATCATAGTCGATTTCAAGCTTTTTCCAAAGCTCTTTTGTCTCTTCTGCTATGATATCGACAAACTTTTGAGGACTAGTTCCAGCATCTAGGGCTGTTCTCATGATTTTTTGTCCGTGTTCGTCTGTTCCTGTAGTTAAGTAGGCATCAAAGCCCTTTAAGTTTTTATATCTTTTGAGCACATCTGCTATGACTGATGTGTAAGTATTTCCGATATGCAAGTTAGAATTTGGATAATATATCGGTGTTGTAATGTAATAAGCTTTCTTCTCTGTCATAATAGTCCTTTCTTAATCTTACGATTATACTAGCTTTATGATACTTCAAATCATGCCAAAAATCATTTTTGAGACCTAAGATTATAAAATACTTATCATATTTATAATTTTCGGGTATAATACAAAGATATCGTATTCATTTAAAAATTTTATGTTTATATTTATATGAAAACAAAAGGAGGAAGAATGGATTTTATATTAAAAGTTGCTGACTTTATGTGGGCAAACGTTATAGGCTATGTCCTTTTGGCAGTAGGACTCTACTATTCCATAAGACTGGGCTTTCCACAATTTAGACATGCACGCTTAATCAAAAAAGTAATCAAAAAGAATCTTAAGGCAAGCGACGGAGTTAGTGGATTCGCGGCCCTTGCTACAGCGGTAGGAGGACAGGTCGGAACAGGTTCTCTTGTAGGAGTGGCTACAGCCCTAAGTCTAGGTGGACCTGGAGCAATATTTTGGATGTGGATTACAGCTCTTTTGGGTATGGTAATTACATTTGCAGAAACTGTCCTAGGACAAATCTATAGGGTAAAGATCGAAGATGGGTCTTACAGAGGAGGACCAAGCTATTATGTACAATTTGGTCTTAAGTCTAGGTTTATGGGAATAATCACAGCTTTCTTTTACATCTTGGGAGTGGGTCTTTGTATAGCCTTTATGCAATCAAACTCAATAAGCCAGGCCTTTACAGGAGTTGTTGATCTAAACCCAATTATTCCTGGAATCGCCGTTACCATAGCTGCCTTTATCATCACAATCGGTGGAGTTAAAAGACTTACTGACTTTTCGTCAAAGGTAGTTCCAGTAATGGCCCTTGCTTATATAATAGTAGTATTAGTAATCATAATTACTAACATCAGTAAATTCCCAGCTGTTTTAGCAATGATTTTTAAAAGTGCCTTTAAGCCTCAAGCAGCCCTCGGAGGAATGGTAGGTCACACTGTTATGGATGCCTTTAGGCAGGGTGTTGCCAGAGGACTTTTCTCAAACGATGCTGGAAATGGTATAGCAGGTATCATGCATGCGGCAGCAGACGTAGACCACCCAGCAGAACAAGGCTTTCTTGGAATGTTCGGTACCTTCGTTACTACAATCATAATCTGCTCCCTATCAGCCTTCGCCTTACTTCTAACAGGAGTTGTAGGAAACCCTGATAGTGGTGTAGGAATCAACCTCGTCCAAGACGCCTTCCAAAGCATCCTGGGAGTTCCTGGCAGATGGCTAGTATTTTTCGCCATGCTAATGTTTGGCTTTACAACACTAATAGCAGATCTCTTCTATGGTGAGAGTAATGTAAGACTAATCTTTAAAGACAAATACAAAATCCCTCTTTGGATTTATAGGATTATTGCCTTCATCATGTTTTTAGTAGCAACTCAAATGGATCTTGAGCTCGTATGGGGCTTTATAGATGTCTTTGTAGGAATAGTAGTCTTTATCAACGTTATAAGCCTAGTCTTCCTATTTAAAGATGTAAAAACAATCTTATATGACTACCAAAAACAACTTAAAGAAGGAAAAGAAAATCCAGTTTGGAAAAGAGAAAAAGAATACCATCTATAAAAAAGGCTGGCCCCATCTATTTGGGGCTTGCTTTTAAGTTTTAGACCGTGTATACTGTATAAAGAATAAAACTTACAATGAAACCCAGTAGTTGTCCTTAGGGATGGCGAATTACACTTCATTTTGTTTAAGACCTGCCTAGAGTCTATCCTGGGCGCTGAGTATAAAAAAAGCTGGTACCGCATTCGTTGCGCTTTTATGCTCTTTTTTTGTACCCACTTTTAAAACAGAAAGGATGTTAGATGAAATTTACTTACGAAAAAGAATACGACAATGTCTTCGATGAGCTTGTAGATCGTGGCTATTACGAACAAGCAACCAACGAGGAAGAACTTAAGAAATTACTCAAGGAAGAATCAGTTAAATTCTACTGCGGCTTCGATGCTACAGCAGATTCTCTAACCGTGGGCCATCTTATCCAAATTATGGTAATGATGCGTATGCAAAACTACGGCCACAGACCTGTTGCCCTTCTTGGTGGAGGAACTACCCTAATAGGAGACCCTTCAGGTAGGAGCGATATGAGAAAAGTCATGACAGAAGAGATGATCGATCACAATGCGGAGTGTTTCTACAATCAATTCCAAAGATTCTTAGACTTCTCCGAAGGCGGAGCGACTATGCTAAACAACAAAGACTGGCTCCTTGACCTAAACTTCGTTGAGTTTCTAAGAGATGTGGGAAGCGAGTTCTTGGTTAATGAAATGATCAAAAAAGACGCCTACAAAAACAGAATGGCTGCAGGTGGTCTTACATTTTTCGAATTCTCCTACATGCTGCTTCAATCCTACGACTTCCTTAAGATGTACAGGGAAGATGGGGTAAGACTTGAAATGGGTGGATCTGACCAATGGTCCAACATCATAGGCGGAGTTGACCTAATCAAAAAGCACGAAAATGGCCAAGCTTACGGCATGACCTTCTCCCTCCTAACAACTGCAGATGGAGTAAAAATGGGCAAATCTCAAAAAGGAGCTGTATGGCTCGATGAAAAGAAAACCAGTCCTTATGAAATGTACCAATACATGAGAAATGTAGACGATAGGGATGTGGAGAAATTCCTCCTCCAACTTACCTTCCTTCCAACAGAAGAATGCAGGAAGCTAGGCTCTGCGAAAGACGCAGCTGAAATCAACAAGGCTAAAGAAATCCTAGCCTACGAGGTAGTAAAACTCGTTCATGGCAAGGAAAAGGCAGATGAGGCAATTGCAGCGGCTAAGGCCCTCTTTACAGGAAAAGGTGACGAAAGCGCAATGCCAACAACACAAATTGCAAAATCAGACCTACCAAAGGGACTTCTAATACTCATGACTGAAACAGGTCTAACCAAATCAAATGGTGAAGCAAGAAGAATCATCAAGCAAGGTGGAGTTTCCATCAATGATGAGAAAGTAGCCGATCCAAGTATAGAAGTCACAGAAGACCTATTCGAAGATGGAAGAATAATAATCAAAAAAGGTAAGAAAAACTTCCACAAAGTGGAACTTGCCTAACAAAGAGCAGGCCTTAGGTCTGCTTTTTTACTAAGATAAGTACAAGAATATAAAAAGGATAGAAATGACAGAAAAAGAAAAGATGCTCAAAGGATCACTCTATGATGCAAATTACGACGAGGATCTTTTGGCTGACAGATTAAAGGCCAAAGATCTTTGCTTTAAATACAATACGACCCTACCCTCAGATGAGAAAAGCTTAAGAGAAATCATCCACGAGCTTGAGATTAAAACTGAGAGAACCTTCTTCCTTAGCCCTCCCTTTTACTGTGACTATGGCTACAATATATCCGTCGGAGAGAATTTCTACGCCAATAACAATCTAGTAATACTCGATGGAAACAGGGTAACTTTTGGAGATAATGTCTTTATAGGTCCTTCTTGCACCTTTTCGACAGCAGGCCATCCTATCGACAGGGCAAGGAGAAATAAGGGGCTCGAATACGCCCATCCTATCACAGTGGGCGATGATGTGTGGTTTGGAGCAAATGTAACAGTCCTTCCTGGAGTTAAAATCGGATCAAATGTAGTTATAGGAGCAGGAAGTCTTGTAAACAAAGACATCCCAGATAACTCTCTTGCCCTTGGTAATCCTTGCAAAGTAGTTAGGAAAATTACAGAGAAAGACATTGAGAATCTCTGGGAATATAAGGAAAATCCTGGTTTGGAATAATAATTTTTCAAAAGAAAATAGAATCGTAATTATATCGACATTTTATGAAATATACGAGTAGCTTCGGCTGCTCTTTTTTTGTATTTATAGTTAGATTAATATCGAATAAACGTCTATTGATATTAGATAGTAATTGATCTATAATTAAATTAATCAAATCTATTTCTAATCTATTTATTAAATTTAGATATAAATCTAATAAAGGAGTCAGGATGAAAGAAAATCCAAACAAATTTAAGCTAATAAGAAAACCCCTTCTGGTAAATGAGGCAGGGCTTGTGATCTACTATTATACAAATTGGCTAGCTGCTTCAAACAAAAGCCAATACAGCTTTGACGCTTCCTATCCAGGCTTTACTTTCTCAAAAGATTGGCTTCTAATGTCTATCGAGGATGTCTTTGGTTTCGAGAAGGCTTATGTTGATTTTGTAAAGAAGGTTAAAGCTGAGTCCTTTCCTTATTTAGAGGAGTTCTTCACCGGACAAAACTCAGATATCTTAAATCTTTTTTATATCTTTACTGAAAATGACGAAAATTATCTGCCATTTTTTGCAGGAATCTTCCAAAATCTCAATATTTTTGACCTAGAAGATTTGACCTATGAGCGTTTTAAGGAAGTTTATGATTTTTGCTTCCTAAGACATATGGGAATTGAGATAAGTGATGAAAATCATAAGGATTTAAAGAGTCTAATCGATTCCAAAAAGAAGATTCTCCAAAAAGAGTTCCCATATCTTTTATCTACTCTTCCTTATAAGGATGAGCTTTCTATGGATCTTGTGAGATCTTTTACCAATACTAGGTCAATCTACGATAGGCTCCTTCCTCTGATTAATAAGCTTTGCGAGATAATAAAGAAAAATATTCCCTTAATTGAGGATGACCTTAATAAGCATTTTGACCATCTGGCAGAAGATGACTTTAAGCTTATAAGAGATCTCGCTGATCAAGCAGGTATAAATCCTCTTCTAGAAAAAATAGAAGCTCCCCTTAATGTTTATACTCTTATCATGGCTGCCAATATGGAGATGATTCAATATATGTCAGAAGATAACGATTTTGCTTTTATAAAGTTTGGTATACTTGCAGATAGGGAGAAGAAAAATGTTGGAAAGTTAAAACTTTTAATCCAGTACCTTAAGGTTTTGGGAGATCCTACTAGGATTGACATCTTGGATTTACTTATGGAAAAGTCCTACTATTCCAAGGAGCTTTCCGACAGGCTTTTTATAACACCTGCGACTCTTTCCTACCACCTAAGTCAACTTCATGTTTGTGGCTTTGTAGGTGCTTATATAGAGGGTAGGAGGACTTATTATTATTTGAGAAAGCCTGGCTTTAAAAAAATTATAGATGATCTTAATGATTTTTGTAAAAATATAAGGGAGGAAAATCATGACAGTAAGGATTGAGGATCTAAGAGAAAACCTCGCCCAAAATCTCGATTCAGAAAAGAAGATAAAAGATTATTTGAGGGCAAATAAGTCATCTAATTTCAAACTTTTACGTATTGCCTATAGGCCCTTTAGGGATAATCTAAAGATAAAACTTTCCTTGTTGATTTATCCCTTTGTAAATGGACTAATACCTATCTTACAAGCCTTTATCATGTACTTTTTGGTAGGGCTTATAAGTAAGGGCACCGACCTTAGAACAATGATCCTTTTAATCACAGCCTATAGCCTTGTAATTTGTGCATTTTCCTTGATTTCTAAGCAAATAGAACTTAGAACTTATGCGACCTACATGGATACCAGGCTTAATTTCTTTGTAGAGGCTGCAGGAACTATTATGAAGATGGATTATGGTCTTGGGGAAAATTCCCTCTTTATGGGAGAATTTACTAGGGGCTTTGAGCCGTTTTCAAATAATAACCAAGGGCTTGAGGGAATCTATCATGATATGTATCCCCTCCTTTCAAGTATAGTTTCCTTTGTTGTAATTTCAATACTTATGGCAAAGCTTAATCCCCTAATCTGTATCTTTGCCCTAATTTCTATCCTAATCCAACTTTTAATTAGAAATTATACTGATAAATACAGGCACGAGCATACAGGAGAGCTTAACAAGGTAAGAAGAAAGACATCTTCTTATTATAGTGAAGCAAGCGACTTTCGTTTTGCCAAGGATATTAGGATTTTCTCCTTCAAGGAGAGATTTATTGAAGGCTTTAAGCCCCTTGTAGCTGATGTCGTAAGAATCTCTAGAGTTTTCATCAAACCTGAGATACTCTTATCTCCTATCCTTGCCATAGCCTTGGTTGGGATAGAGGCTATTTGTTTTTATTTCTTGACAGGGAAAATCATCTCTCATGAGATAAGTCTAAAGGACCTTACCCTAATGATTACTTCTGTTGCGATCTTAAGCAGGGTCTCCCTTACTCTTGTAACAAAGCTTGCCCAAACTAGGGCCAATCTCATGTATGTAGGAGATGGTTTTGATATGATAAGAGATGACCTAGAATCAACTTGTGGAAATAAGAAGATTACAGGCCCTATGGAAATAGAATTTAGAAATGTGTCCTTTTCTTACCCTCTTTCTAGTAAAAAGGTCCTAGATGATCTCTCCTTTACTATAAAAGAAAGGGAGAAAGTCGCCATAGTTGGGGTAAATGGAGCTGGCAAGTCTACCATAGTTTCCTTAATCCTAGGACTATATAAGCCTACAGAAGGGGAGATTATAATAAATGGAATAAATGCCAATGAGCTTGACCTTAAGGAAAGATTTAAGGCCTTTGCTACAGTCCTTCAAAATGTAGAGCCTCTTTCTGTATCTATAGCAGAAAATGTGGCAGGGACAGATAAGAATATAGATAGAAAAAAAGTAGTAGAAGCAATAAATAAGGCGGGCCTTTCCTACAAGCTCGACCAACTACCAAAGGGTATAGATACTCAAATGACCAGAAATATCTACGAGGATGGAACTCTTTTTTCTGGAGGAGAAAACCAAAAGCTTGCCA
This sequence comes from uncultured Anaerococcus sp., assembly GCA_902465755.1. GTDB lineage: Bacteria > Bacillota > Clostridia > Tissierellales > Peptoniphilaceae > Anaerococcus. Next base: position 1,910 of record CABQOK010000019.1, on the reverse strand, counting down.
TAGCCCGTGCTATTTATAGAACAGATGCCAAAGCTCTTATCATGGATGAGCCAACAGCTGCCCTTGACGCCTTGGCTGAGGAAAAGATTTATAAAGATCTTGAAAATATAAGTCAAGGAAAGACCCTGATTTTCATCTCCCACAGGCTAGCTTCAACCAGATTCTGCGATAAAATCATGCTTCTTGATGGCGGAAAGATAAGAGAAATCGGAAGTCACGAAGAGCTCTTGGCTAAAAATGGACTCTATAAAGAAATGTACGAATCTCAAAGGAAATACTATAAGGAGGAAGATAATGAAAAATAAGTTAAAAGCCTTGTGGTTATTTGCTAAAATCATTGGAAAAAATGATCCCTTCTATCTAATAATTATCCTCCTCAATGCCCTAATCAATTCGGCTAAGAGTGTGGTAGATATCTTTGTACCAATGATTTTTATCAATCAAATCACAAATCCCAGACATATACCAGATTTTATAAGACTTGTAAGTTTTATAGTTATAGGAAAAGTCCTCCTAGAAATAATAGCTAAAATATCTAGCAGAGAAGAATTTGTAAGGCGTCAGGGGATAAATGACTATCTAACCTTCGAGCTTGCCAAAAAAGCCATGGACTTATCCTACGAAAATATAGAAAATCCCCACACCCTAGATTTAAAGGAAAAAGCAAATGCCGCCATTAATATGGGATCTATCCACAATCTCTTGTGGTGTTTAAGAGAAATAATAACAAGCCTATCAACCATGCTTGCTACGGCTATAATCATAATCAATTTCTCCCCTTACCTAGTAGCTTTTTCTATAGGAATTTCTTTACTGATAATTGTAACAAGCATCAAAGAATCCGCCTACACTAGAAAGTTTGATTTGGAAATAGTTGATGTAAATAGGAGATTCTCCTACTATTTCTCCCTCATGGGAGGACCTAGCTTTCAAAAAGAGATAAGAGTCTATGACCTAGGAGACTTGATAAACTCAAAGGTCACCGGCTACCTTAGAAAGATGCTTAATAAATTTAACAAGAGGTATGCCTATGAGGCCAATATGGGAGCAATCAAAATTTTCTTAGAAACTATTCTAAGATTTATCTCCTACACCTATGTGGCAATGAGGACCTTATCCCAATCCTATGGACCACAGATTACTTTCGGTGAATTTTCCCTAATAATTTCTGCCAACGAAAACTTCATGAAGGCCTTCCAGGACATGTTTACTGAAACAGGCGACTTTATCCTAAGCCTTGCCAATCTCATTCCCCTTTATGATTTCATAAATCTAGAATGCTCTAGTGAAAGAAATAATAAAAAGGCAGGGGACTTCGAAAGCCTTGAGTTTAAAAATGTAAGCTTTGCCTATCCAGGAAGTGACAGACAAATTCTCGATGACATTTCCTTTAAGATAAAAAAGGGCGAGAAAATCTCCATAGTTGGAGTAAATAACGCTGGAAAGACTACTCTTGTAAAGTTAATAGGAAGATTTTATGAAATAGATAAGGGAGAAATCCTCTACAATGGAAAAAATATCAAAGAAATAGATAAAAAGTCTCTCTATAAAAAAGTGTCTGCTGTGTTCCAAGATTTTTCTATAATGCCTTTTACAATCAAGGAAAATATAATAGGAAATAAAGATTATAAGAAGGGAAAAATAGATGATCTTCTAAAAGAATTAGGTCTTGATAGAAAGATAGCTGATTTAGAATATGGCCTAGATACTTATATGAACAAGGAAATCTATGAAAATGCAACCGACCTATCCCTAGGTCAAAAGCAAAAGCTTGCCATAGCGAGATGTCTCTACCAAAACCCTGACCTAATCATATTAGATGAGCCGACAGCAAGTCTCGATCCTTTAGCAGAAGCTAAAATCTACGAAGAGTTTAACGATATGACTAAGGGAAAGACTGTAATTTTCAT